>CAZUCH010000395.1:0-3629 GCA_964619045.1 uncultured Planctomycetales bacterium
AAGGGCTACGTAGTCCAGGACGGCGACGTGATCACAATCAAGTTCAATGTTTGAGCGAGGATTGAGGATCGAGGATTCGAGGTGCAGGGTCTTGACGCACGATTCCACCGTTGTGCATGCGCATGGCGTCATAGAGGGCGATCTGCCGTGCGCGACCTGTGGATACAACCTGCGCACGCTGCCACGTGAGGGGCGCTGCCCGGAATGTGGACAAGACGTGCGGGACTCTATTCTTCCGACCAGCCCGCGGTTTGAGTCGTGGAAGGAAATGCGGCGCGTGCGGGTTGGCGCGGGACTTTTGGTGTTGTCGTTCCTCGTGCCACTCCTGATATACGTGGTCTTCTGGCTGATGCTCCGCAGTGGTGAGCTGCGGATGCAGATCATGGAGGACCCGACTGGCATCGGTGCGTACGTGTTCGAGATCGGTGCCAAGGCATATAGCTACCTCACCTTCGTCGCTGGCCCGCTTCAAGCCGCTGCCGTTGCACTGATGCTAGCCCCGTTCGGCAGGGGGCTCGGCCAGGGAAGGTACTGGTGTAGGTGGGGCGTCGTACTGGTCGTTGCCACGGGGGTCGTGGGGGGCCTTTACACGACAGCCTCCTACTATGCACAGCTACCAACCTCAGTGGGGATCGTGCTGAATCCATACATCACGATTGGAAGCAGTATCATGTGGGAGGGCGGATTCCTGTTGGCTTGGTCGTACCTAGCCAGTCGGCTTCGTAGAGAGCACTGGCGTCCAGCAATGCTCATGTGGTCGGTGGCTGCAGCACTCACGGTCTCGATGTGTCTTAGCACTGTTTGGAGTGTGGTATCATACCTGGACACGAAGCTCGCAACGTCGGGTGGACTGGTGGTTGTGATCACTGATGCGCCCGCAGGGCATCTGACAATCCAGAGGTGCTACTCATTCTGGCAGGAGCATGTGGATCCATTCGTGACGCTTCTCAGTCTCATCGCACTTTGGGTCTACGTTCGTGTGATTAACTCGGCTTTGCGGGGCCGGGCGGCGCAGGTTTGATGCGTACCCTGCGTTACTGGCATCTTGAGTGCTTACAGAAGACCGCGAAGGCCATGATCTCTGGGCACAGAGCAGATCCACGTCTGACGCCGCCGGCCTGGCGTTCGCTTTTCGCCGCCGGTAGGTGCAGGCTCACAGCCAGACAAGGAGCTACACATGCAGATCGCGGCTGAGTACACAGAGGCGCTGAGGCGGAAGTATCCGGAGGCGGTTGCCATCGGGATCGCCATTGACCCGCACGGCAAGCCGAATCCGATTGCGCTGGGTTGGGTGATGTCCACTTCGATCGAGCCACCCATGTTGGCGGTCTCGATCGGGCTGACACGCTACTCGCTAGAGGCCTTTCGCCAGGCGGGCGAGTTCGTCGTTAGCTTCCCCTCGTCGACGATGGTCGCGGACACGCTCTTCCACGGCACGAAGTCCGGCCGCGACATGGACAAGCTGGCCGCGTGCGGGACCAGGACGCAGCCGGCCACACAAGTGCGCGGCGTGCTCCTGGCGGACGCCGTCGCCAACTTCGAGTGCCGGCTGGAATCGGAACTGCCCACCGGCGATCACGTGATCTTCGTCGGCCGCGTGCTGGCGGCGCACGTGAACGAAGATCGTGCCTTACGCCGACTGTACTCGCTCGGTAATGACCAGTTGGGTGGAGTCGTACCGGGCTAGCCGGCCGCGCCCGCCGCCACGTCCGGGGGCAGCGATGCGTCGAGACGCATCCTACCTGGGCCGCTGGTCACGAAGACTCGGGCGACTCTCCCGACTTGTCACGTCGTGACCTTGCCGCCCAGTCAGGTCGTCACCTCTTCCCCGGTCGCCAAACTGGGTCGTGGATATCTTCGCCGGAGGGCTCGAACCAGCGCGTCAGGGTCATGCGCTGCTGCGTGTAGAACGCGATCCCCTCCTTGCCCTGGATGTGAAGGTCGCCGAAGAACGAGCGATTCCAACCCGTGAACGGGAACCACGCCATCGGCGCCGGAACGCCGACGTTGATTCCGATCATCCCGGCGTTGAAACGGTGCTTGAACTCGCGCGCCGCGCGCCCGGAGCGCGTGTAGATCACCGCCCCGTTGCCGTACTCACACAGCCGGCCAAGCTCAAACGCCTCTTCCAACGAGCCGACCCGGCAAACCGTCAGCACCGGCCCGAAGATCTCCTCCTTCACCGCCCGCATCCCCGGCTTGGCGTGATCGATGATTGTCGGTCCGATGAAGAAGCCGCCGGGCGCGTCGGCCACCTTGATCTTGCGTCCATCCAGCGCGAGCGTCGCGCCCTGCTCCTGCGCGCCAGCCAGAGCGCCGCAAACACGCTCCAGGTGCGCCTGAGTGATGACCGGCCCCATGTCGACGGCGGCGCCGGTGTCGGTTCGGCCGGTCTTCATGCTACCGGCGGCCGCGCACAGTCGCTCCACGACTTCATCGGCCACGTCGCCCACCGGCACGGCCAGGCTGCCGGCCATGCAGCGCTCGCCGGCGCAGCCGAACGCGGATTGGCGCAACCCACGAATGGTCGGCTCGATGTCCGCGTCCGGCATGATGATCATGTGGTTCTTCGCACCGCCGGCGGCTTGTACGCGCTTGCCATGAGCCGTGCCGGTCTCGTAGACGTGTTGGGCGACCTTGGTCGAGCCAACGAACGAGATCGCCCGGATGTCCGGATGCGTCAGTAGTGCGTCAACGCACTCCTTGCCGCCATGCACGATCGAGAACACGCCCTTGGGCAGCCCGGCTTCGAGTAGGAACTCCGCAACGCGAATCGCCGAAAGCGGCACGCGCTCCGACGGCTTCAGGATGAAGCAGTTGCCGCACGTCAGGGCGCTGGGGTACATCCACAGCGGCACCATCGCCGGGAAGTTGAACGGCGTTATCCCGGCCACGACGCCCAGCGGATGGCGTGTGGTCTCGCTGTCGACGCTGGGCGCGAGATTCTCGATAAGCTCGCCGCCGATCAACGACGGGATCCCACAGGCAAACTCGATCATCTCGACGCCGCGCTGTACGGACGCCAGCGCTTCGGCGTAGGTCTTGCCGTGCTCGCGCGTCACGAGCCGCGCCACCTCATCGGCGTGCTTGTCCAGGAGTTCGCGGAACTTGAACATGATCCGGGCCCGATCGGTGACGGGCGTCTCGCGCCAGCCCGGAAACGCCGCAAGAGCCGCCTGCACGACGCGATCCACGTCTTCGCTGCCGCACAGCGGCGTATGGGCGATCACCTCCCCGGTTGATGGATTCCAGACATCGACGCAGCGCTCGGCGCGCGCGTCGGTCCAATCCCCGCCGATCAGGCACTTGCACGTAGCGACTTCGGTCATCGGTCCAATCTCCTTCTGGCACGTGACGGCTGCCAGCGATCCGCAGAGTATACACGCCGTGGCAAGAAACGGGGGCAGAAAAGGGGATAAGTTCAATATTGGAGGAATGACTCCTTTGTCTCGCTGGTATCTATCCCCGCCAATATTGAACTTATCCCCTTTTCTGCCCGCACCGCTTGCATCAGGCACGACTGCGGCTAGACTCATGTATTCGTGAAGGCCCGTCGCCGCGCGATTCCATCATGCAAGGAGCCCCGCATGCCCCGCATTATTCGAGCCGGACTGATTCAGGCGGTGCTG
>CAZUCH010000396.1:0-3628 GCA_964619045.1 uncultured Planctomycetales bacterium
TGCCCTCGGCGATGCCGCCAATGATGATGGTGGCTGGACCGGTGATGCCCTGGGCGCTGACCTCCTTGGTTGGGCGGTATTCGTAACTGGTGTAGTACTCGGTTGAGTATCCGATCACGAGACCGCCGACCAAGCCGGCCAGGATCGCGATCCAGACGCCCCACCAGTTGACGCCCACGGCCGCGAGGGATTCGGTGCCCAGGAGCAAGTAGCAGACGCCACCGGCGGCAAGTGCGATGAAGAGGCTGCTGGCCCACACACCTTTGTTCAGGGCTTTCATCAGGACGGACATGGTGGCGGTTTCGCCGCTCTTGACCATGTAGATGCCGATGATTGAGAGGATGATGCCGACGCCGGCCAGGATCATCGGGGCGGCGAGGAACCGCATCGCGGCCTGGAAGCCTTCGCCGGTGGCCTCGGTTCCGAAGAGTGCGGCGGCGGCTGCGACACCGAGGGCGGCGGTCGCGAGGATGGAGCCGCAGTAGGACTCGTAGAGGTCGGCTCCCATGCCGGCCACGTCACCGACGTTGTCGCCGACGTTGTCCGCGATGGTGGCGGGGTTGCGGGCGTCGTCCTCGGGGATTCCCGCTTCGACCTTGCCGACCAGGTCGGCTCCGACATCGGCCGCCTTGGTGAAGATACCACCGCCGACACGGGCGAAGAGGGCTTGCGTGCTGGCTCCCATGCCGAACGTCAGCATGACGACGGTGATGGTCGAGAGGTGGAGCGGTTCCCAGCCGGGGTAGAAGGTCGGCAGAGCCCAGAAGAGTGCCAGGAACCAGCCGGTGATGTCGAGCAGTGCGAAGCCGACGACGACCAGGCCCATGACCGCCCCGGCGCGGAAGGCGACCGTCAGCCCGTCGTTGAGGCTCTTGCGTGCGCCGGCCGCGGTGCGATTGCTGGCCATCGTAGCGGTTTTCATGCCGAGGAAGCCGCACAGGCCGCTGAAGAAGCCGCCGGTGAGGAATGCGAACCAGACGATTTCGTTTTGGACCTTCAGAACGTAGCCCATGTAGGCCAGGGCGGCCGCCAGTGCGACGAACACGAAGAAGACCACGGTGTACTGTCGCCTGAGGTACGCCATGGCGCCTTTCTTGACGTGATCGGCGATTTCGATCATCTCGGGGTCGCCTTCGTCCGCCGCTTTGACTTCCTTGAAGAACTTGCGGGCGAAGATCAGGGCGACGATGGCGCCGGCCGGAGCGATCCACCAGTAGAAGGGGATGTCGCTGAGGCTATGGTGTGTGGTCGTGTCATCGGCGGCGGCTTCTAAACCCGCTTCGATGGCCTTCATGGCCGGGGCGGCAGGCTCTTGGGCGAGCGCGGCGGTCGGCAATAGCACGACTCCGAGAACTGCCACGAGTGCCGTGACTAAGAAGTAGCGTGATCGGATGAGTCCGAGCATGGAGTAGCCTCCTGAAGTGAACGTTCGCAAAGTGACTGGTGCGGCGCGCCGCATCCCATAGAGTCTAGAATAGACCACACACGCCGACCGGCCTAAGGGCCCTGAGGTGCCGCGCGACGAGTGAGCATGGTAATGTAATCCCGCTGCGCCCGAATTCAAGGCTTGGGGAAGGGAAACCGTGGTCTACGCTAGCGCGCTGAATGCAGGACGCAGGACGTCCCGCTCCCCCCGGGTGGCCGCCAGGCGAATCGTGGCCCGGGTCAGAACAGCAGTGAATCCTTGGCGATCCGCTTCAACGACTTGCGAGTCTTGCGGCGCTTGCGTTCCGAGGGCTTCTCGTAATAGCTCGTGCGCTTGATGTCGCGTGTTAGACCTTCTTTTTCGCACAGCTTCTTGAAACGCCGCACCATCTGCTCGACCGACTCGTTTCCGCGAACCTTAACCCGGATCATTGACACCACGCCTTCGTCTGCATAGACCTATCCTTTCATGCCCCGAGCACGCGGCTCGGGCAACGGCCAGAGCGACTCAATATACCGCTGTTGCGGGGTTTTGCAAGCCCTGCGATTGCCCGCGCTGGGGACGCCAGGCGATTGGTGCCCCAGGACCGCACGCTACGGCTGGCCCTGGGTCGTCGGCGGCGCGGCAGCCATGTTCTTGAGCGTCTTCTCGATGGTTGCTTCGATCTCCCGGTCCTGGGCCGGCGAGAAGCCCGAGCGGGCGAGCAGAACCTTGCCGTCCGGGCCAATGAGGTAGAAAGTCGGGATCCCGGCGGCCTTGTAGGCTCCCGCAACCGAGCTGCCGCCCAACAGCAGCGGATACGTAAACCCTTTCTTCTTAAAGAATTGCGCCGGTTTAGCGTTTGGGTCGCGCTCATAGCAGTTCACGCCGAAGATAGCCACCGGGCGGTCCTTGAACTTGTCATAGAGCTTCTGCACGCCGGGCATGGCGCGAATGCAGGGGCCGCACCAAGTCGCCCAGAAGTCGAGCAGCACGATCTTGCCTCGGAGGCCTTGGAGCGTTACTTCCTCGCCGGCGGGGGTTTTCAGCTTCCACGGCGGGGCCTGGCTGCCGATTGCCAGGAAATCAGAGCCCGATCTGCTCGGAGGCTTCGGCGGATCGACGTAGCCCGCGGGCCGCTCCAAGTGGAACAGCTTGTCGTCGATCGTGGGGCTCGTGTTCAGGCTCGACAGGGTCGTTGTTACTGATGCCAATCCCATCGGCGTCTGCGAGAAACGCTGCACGCGTCGCGGCAGGTGATCGGTGCGGCCGAAGTACCATCGCACTTCGCCGCCGTCGGTTTCGAGGATCGCGTGGACAATGTCGCAGTCGACGTCGCCGACTTTTTCGATGCCGACGTACTCTGTCGAAACCGCTTTCGCCTCGCGTTCAAGCGGGCGCGGGTCGGTGAATTCGAGCAGGATCACTGAGGCCGCGCGGTTGAGCATGGCCTGGCCCGCGGGCAACTCGCGCGTGAAGTAGACCTTCTGACCGCTTTCAGCCAGAAACACGGTCTTGCCGTCGCACGACATCTGGACGGCGATCGCTTCCGGCTGTTGCGGCTGTTTCGGCTGTTTCGGCATGGTGGCCTGGAGGTTCATGCGTACCTTCGGCGTCGTGTCGTTGGGGCCGGCGGCCATCGTTACCGTGCCGGTGAGCTGTGGCACGCGAAACTGCAGCATCCCGTCGGCCTCGGTCCGCACCTCGTACTGTACGGCCCGCACAGCTCGGAGCGCCTCGGTTGCTTGCGCGAGCACCTGTTTTGCCTCGAGCTTCTCATCGGCCAGAGCCGCGCTTGATACGCCGGCGACCAGCACCATGGATAGCAACGTCATTCTCATGCATGTCTCCTGTCGGTCGACGCCGGTGCCCAGGAGGCTCGGCGCCGGCGAGTGAACCAATCATGCGCACATGATCGGAAAAGTGTGCGTGCTCCGCAAGCACGACGCGGCCCGGCCACGCAGGTTGGTGGCGAGAGCGCCGGCCTCGGATCTTCAACCGCCCGGTCTTCTGGCGGTCGGGCGATCAATCATCGCATGGCACGCCGATGAGGGCCACGAAGGCGTCAATGTCGTCGAAAGTCGTCCCGTCGCCCTGGCCGTCGGGGTCGTTGATCGAGGACCAGTCACAGGTGGGCGGTTCGCCATAGGCGGCGATGTGCGCGTCGATCCAGGCCTGCTCGCCGCCGATGGCGGCCACCATGAAGTCTACGTCGTTGAAGTC
>CAZUCH010000397.1:0-3618 GCA_964619045.1 uncultured Planctomycetales bacterium
GCTCGCGGAGCAGCCTGCCCTCGCCGCAGCCCAGGTCGATGACACGTCTCGCTCCGGCGCTGTTGAGAACCGACAACACCGTTCCAAGCCGTTGCTCATTCAGGCTGATCTTCTCTTCGACCGCTTCCTCCTGTTGATCGTGTGTCTCGTCCAGAGCATCTGCGTCGGGACTCTCCTCTGCGACCAGACGGGCAATTGCCAGCCGGGCAAGGCTGTGTTGGTGTTTCAGGTATCGTCGAGTGATCTGCTCCTTGGCCGGATGATCAGCTAGCCAGCCTTCACCGAAGCGCACCAGCTTCTCCACTTCATCGTCGCCGACCCAGTAGTGCTTGTCGTCGTCGAGGACCGGGATGAGCACATAGAGGTGAGCCAGCAGCTCCTTCAGCGGACGCTCGCCGCGTATGGTCACGGTATGATACGGGCTGGCACCCCAGTCGGGGAACTTGTCGTCAAGCGCGTGGCCTTGCGCGTCCACTTCATAGCCAAGCGGTTCGAACAGACCACGCAGCTCCGCCTCACCGCCGCGACAGGGGAGTACGGCGATTCGTGCTTCCAAAGGCCACGGCTGATCGATCAGTTCGGGTCGATCCTTGCACCTTCCGCCGAGCGCCGATCCGTACACCCGGGCTATGGCAACGCTCAAGAACGACGAGGCGACGTAGGGCCGGTCATTGACGTATTGATCGAGCGTGCCCCGGTCTCCCCTCGGCCCTCGCCGATTCCTCACCATGCCGACCGGATCGACATCGAGCAGCAGGGCTGCCGTGCAGCGGTGATCACCAGCCTCGGGATAGAAGACGTGAGCGCAGCCAAACGACAAGGAGAAGGTCTGGCACTTGGCCGGATGCTTGTGGAGCAGGTAGCCGAGGTCCGTCGCAGGTGATCGGGTTGTCGTGATCGTCAGCAGCATGGCTCGATCTCGATGCACGCTCGTTCATCTGAAAACGTCTTTGCGCCGGCCATTATGGTGGACGTTGACCATGCGGCAAGTAACTGGCGGTTCCGATTGCCGGGTCGCTCACGCTCGCGGCTCTGATCGAGGGGGGCGGCTGTGTGGGTCTCGCTAGGGTGTGCGGGTGATTGACCGGATGATCACGTCTTGCACGGGGACGTCCTGCATGCCGTTGGTCGTCGTCGTGGCGACTGCGGCGATGTTGTCCACGACGTCCATGCCCTCAACCACCGTCCCGAAAACCGCGTAGCCTTCCGGAGATACGCCGCCGGGATCCAGATCGCTGAGCCCATCGCCGCCGTTGGTGTTGTTGGCCACGTTGACGAACCACTGCGAGGTGGCCGAGTCGGGCTCGCTGGTCCGCGCCATGGCGACCGTGCCGCGAATGTTGGATAGGCCGTTGCTGGCTTCATTCACGATCGGGTCGCGCACGTCCTTCTGCGTGAGGCCCACCAGGAAACCGCCGCCCTGAACGACGAAGTTCGGAATCACGCGGTGGAACAGCGTGTTGGTGTAGAAGCCGTCATCCATGTACTGGAGGAAGTTTTCGACGGAGATCGGCGCCTTGTCCTGATCCAACTCGATCACGAAGTCGCCCATGGTCGTCGCCACCGTGACGCGCACGAAGGTCGCGTCGGGGTCGCGTACGGTCACCTGCACGCGATCGGTCACGGTGCGATTCTCGTCATCGGTCACGGCCAGCTCGAACAGCAACACGTTTGAACCGTCCGCGTCGTAAGCCGGTGCGGTGAAGGTTGTCTCGGCCGCGTCGTCAGCACTCAGCGTGACATCGGTGCCCGCAATCTGGCGCCAACGGTACGTCAGGGCAGTGCCGCGGCTGGACGAGCCATCGAGCGTTACAGTGTCGCCGGGCGCCACATTCTGATCGGCACCGGCATCGGCCACAGGACCGCTGGCGGCACCGCTCCCACTGGAGCCGCCGACGTCAGCATAGGGGTCGTAAGCGGGGTCGAGGGCTACGGAGACACTGGCCGTAGCACGGCCGGCGTCGCCGGCGTCGTTGCTGGTCGTCACGAGGAAGGTCAGCGTTTGCTTACTGCCCAGCGAAGGGGCCACGAAGCCGGCAGTCGCCGAATCGCTCGCCGTGATCTGCACGCCCGGACCGGCAATCTGCACCCAACTGTAGCGGATGGTTCCGCCATCAGCCGTGGGCGTCGCCGTCGCCACCAGGGCCACGGTCTGTCCGACGGTTGCGCTGTCAACAGCGGTAGCGGCGGTCACGATGGGATCGCGGTCGCCTTCAACGAGATCATCGGGGGTGTCAATCGGGGGACAACTGAGCGGGCCCAAAGGGATCAGGGCACCGATAGCCACAACCAACATGCTGAATCTGAGCACGGCGTTTCCTCCATGAGCACGGCCGGCGAGACAAGATTCGCCGCCCAGCAAGGCAATCCATTATAAGCATGATAGCACAGTCCACGCGACATGCAGCGCCCCTGGAGGTTGGAAAAGCCTCAAACTTCGCGCTCCCGTCCCATAAACCAATGGGCGCGGACCGCGTCAGCGTCATGCCGAGATGCCGCGATAGTCCTTGAGCCATGCTGTTCGAATCGCTTGGCGCCGGCTTTCACTGCTGGTCGCCGGGTCGTCCCCGAAGTCGTCCAGCTCGCACACCAGGATGCGCAAGTCGGTGAACGTGACGGTCAACGGGTCCAGGACGGGGCGCTGTTCGCGGAGCAGAATCGCGAGATCGTCGGCACCGGTCCACAGCGGTCAAGCCGGCGCCCGGAGGGCTCCGGGAATCAGTCCGATGAAGCCTTCGCCGTCAGGGCGAAGTCCTGCCCGACGCTACCCTTGAGCACCGTTCCCCACTCCTTCCAGGCGGCTAGCAGCGCGTCCATATCGAGCCCCTGAATGGCATCCGCCAATTCGGGCTTGCTGGTCGGGGCGGACAGCGTTGCGGTGAGTGTCTCTTCTCCGTGGATGATCAGACGCTCCAGGGCGTTTCGCCGGTCGATTGTGGCCTGGCCAAGAGTGTTCTCATCCTTGCCCGCCGGCCAGGTGTCGGTGGCCGTGTAGTGTTCGAGGGCGTACTTGACCATCGTGGCGGTGGCGGTCGCAAGCTCGTGTCGCGCCGGCTCTTCGACCGCACTGGCCATCTTTCGCGCGTGGCGCAGACCGGCGTCATCGGCACCGAAACCCTGCACAGCGGCGCCGGAGTACAGTTGCGAACGCCGGACGAGCAGCCCAATCAGGGCCGTACCTCCGATCTTGTCACCGGCGATGCCCGAGACCTCGCTGTAGTCCATGGCGGCGTAGATCGTTGCGAGTGCGCCGGCGGACTTTTCCTTGGCGCCGGCCTCCGCCAGCGCCGTCAACACGCGCTGGACCCTGTCTGCTCCGGCGGCCGCCAATCGGGCACGCAACCGGCGCAGCCCGACGGCCCCCGCCGTCCGGACGGCGGCGCGCGGATCGCCCAATGCTGCCACGAGCAGGGGCTCAGTGGCAGGCCCATCCAAGTTGTTCAGAACGGTGAGCAGGCGAACCGCGGGCAACAGTTCCGCCTGCTTGAACGAGGTTCCGATGACGCTCAAGCAAGCGTTGGAGAAGACCTGCTTGAAGGCGTCGGTGCCCGTGTGGGCGGCGATCAGGGCGGCCGATGCCTGTCGTGCGGCGGCGGCGTCGGAGCCGTTGATAGCACC
>CAZUCH010000398.1:0-3571 GCA_964619045.1 uncultured Planctomycetales bacterium
GTGTCTCAACGCGAGGGTTGAGGGGGACGCGTCTTGACGCATCAATCGCTTGGATGGGATGGGCCGGCGGCTAGTTCATGGCCAGCAGGGCGGCCCTGAGTTGCTTGAGATTATGCCTGACCATCCGCGCTTCGCGACCCTCAGGCCGGCGGCGCAGGTACAGTTCAAGGTGGGCGCAGGCACCGAGCATGTCGCCACGCCGACAGCAGACGGCGGCCAGATCCTGCAAGTGGCGTCCGTTGCGTGGCTCGATCGCAGCCATGCGGCGCAACGTCATCGCGACGCGGGGCAGATCGTTCAGCGTGAGGTACATGTTGCGCAGGTTCTTCAACAGCCGCGCGAGTATGCCACGCGTGTTGACCGGCTTGAGGAAGTCGGTCGTAAAGGGCACCCGGCCGTCGAAACTCTCGTTGACCATCGCTCGGCAAGCTGCGAGCGAGAGTGTCCGCCCATGGTGGAACGGGTCGCTGAGAACGAAACGCTCGGGATCGTCGAATCGCACGATGAAGTGTCCAGGCATGGCCACGCCCGCGACCGGCCAGTTAAGGCGCCGAGCGACTTCAATCCACACGATGGACAAGGCGATGGGAGCACCGCGCCCGGTGTCGAGCACTCGATTGAGGTAGCTGCCGCGCGGTTGGAGGAACTCGTTGCGGCTGCCGGTCAGGTTGTGTCGGCGTACGAGAACCTCTTGCAGCGCCTGATAGCGCAGATTCGCGGCGATGCCGGGCGTAAGCGAACTCACTTCGTTGGCCAAGTCGTCGAGCTGGCCAAGGTAGCGGCTGGTGCTCATCGTTGGATACACATCGCGGGCCAGGTGCAGCGCGGCACAATCCAGCCGAATACGCGGGGTGTCCAACTCCATTAACAAATCAAAGCGGTGACGGCTCATTTCTTTCCCTGCGGCCGCTTGCCTCTAGCACGATCGCGTTCAGCCGAACCATGATAATAGCACTTTTGCCCCCCGAATTGCGAGCCCAAATCTTGGTCTGACGTTATCAGACGAGCGGTGGTGAGCGCGCTTACCAACAGCACGTTCGGCCGCGGGCCGCATAGTCGGACCGTGAGCGGAGGGCGTCCGATAGGTTCCGGTTTCGGGGGGCCGTGCCGCAATCGACGTGTTGACAAGGCGTTACGAATTCGCAGCCGAGCACACCTAAAAAAAATCGCAAAATTCGCTCGCGGTGGTGGTCAGGCGACGCAAGCGTGCTATACTTCGGTTGCCCGAGCGGCGAGCGGCATGCACAGGTTTCCCCCCCGGCCTGTCGGCCCCACGCTCGGGCACTTTTTATGCGCTCACACCGCCAGATGTTCACGCGACAATCGCGCGCGGCGCGCGGCTACTCCTGCTCTTCCTCGTTGCCCAGCACGTACTTGTCGAACCACGCGATGTCCCATGCCAACTTGCCCTTGCGGTGGTCGGAGATGACTAAGCCGTGGCCGGCACCGGGATAGACCAACAACACGGTCGGCACGTCGCTGTACTGCTTCAGCGCGCGATAGAGCGAGCGGCTGTGCGCGGTCGGTACGCGCGGATCCTCGGCGCCCACGTGGATGATCGTGGGGGTGGTGACGCTTCCCAGCTTGTACGCCGGCGAGGCTTTGATGTAGGCCTCGGTCTGCTGCCAGGGTTGGCCGCGCATGTAGTTGATGACGTGGCCGGGGGTGTCTTCGAGGCCCCACTGCATGAACTGGTCGAGCACGCCGGCGCCGCTGCTGGCGGCCTTGAAGCGCTGCGTCGTCGTGATCAGGGCGTTGGTCAGGAAGCCGCCGTTGCTCCAGCCCATGACGCCCATGCGCTGCGGGTCGGCGATGCCGCGATCTATTAGTGCGTCGACGCCGGCGAGAATGTCCTGGACCTCGATGTCGTTCTCGCGCCCGATGAGCTGCGCGAGAAACTGGTCGCCGTAGCCCGTCGAGCCGCGATAGTTGGGGCTCAGCAAAGCATAGCCCTTGGCAGCCATGATCGTGCGGCCATAGATCCAATAGCGCATGTGGAGCAGGGTGGCGGCGGTGGGGCCGCCGTGGAGTTCGACGACCAGCGGCAGTGGCCCTTGGTCGGGCGTGTAGCCCGGGGGCAGTTCGAGGATGCCGCCGACTTCGGCGCCGTCGGGGGCCGTCCAGGTAATGTGCGTGATCTCGGGCAGCAACCAGGTTTCCATCTGGGGATTGGCGGTGGTCAGACGGGTCGCGGCGGTGTCGGGCTGGGCGGTCGCGGACCAGAAGACGTCGCGGCAGCTCTCAGTGTCGCTTTTGATGAACGAGAACTGCTTGCCGTCGGCCGTGAAGCTGTAGTCATGGATGACGACGTCGCCGGGCGTCAGGGCGTGTGTTGATCCTTGGTTGCCGCTGGCGATATCAGTGATGCAGTAGACGCGCCGGCGGGCGTTATCCTCGGCCAGGAAGCAGAGGTTGTCGGTGTCAGGCTGCCATTGCAGATTGCCCGAGCAGTGCATCTGGTTCTCGCGCTGGAGCTTGAATACCGTCGGTTCGCCGTCACCCAACTCGGCGACCAGGATTTCGCCCGGGTAGCCGTCGAAGTCGACGGTGAAGGCCAGCTTTCGGCTGTCGGATGCCCAAGCCAGGCTACCCAGCCAGCCGTGGGGTGAGGGGGCGTCGGCGCGATAGAGTTTGTCGGGCAGTGTGACGGTGTCGCCGCTGGCAACTTCGTACACGTCGATTCGCGAGTGGCCCTCGCGTGTGACCAGCCGGTCATCGGGTGCGGTCAGCATGGCGACGCGGCTTTGGTCCGGCGAGACGTGGAATTCGAGGATGACGCGCTCGGGGGCGACGACCTTCTCTTCGCGCCAGGTCTGGAGGTCGAGCTTCCAGACTTCGGTGTATTCGACCTTGCCGTAGCCGAAGTCGATGTCGGAGTACTCCTTGCGGAGCTTCTTCCAGTCTTGTTTGGCCTCTTCGCCGGTCTTGGTGTAGTAGAGCGTGCGGCCGTCGTCGGAGAGCTGATAGTCCTGGATGCCGTCTTCGACGCGAGTGATGGGCAGCGGCTCGCTGGGGTGGGTGCCCAGGGCCCAGACCTGGTTGCTGCCGTCGTATGGCGGTCGCTCGTCGCCGCGGTCACGTTTGGTTACGAAGTAGAGGTGCTGGCCGCGCGGTCCCCACTTGGGCGAGTGGTCGCTGACGGGGTCGAAGGTCAGCCGGAGCGGCTGACGGGTAGTGGTGTCGACGATCCAGATGTCGGTCGTGCGGGGCTTGTCATGGTCGCCCCAGCGGAGCTCGGCATAGGCGACGAACTTGCCGTCGGGCGAGGTGTCACAATCGGTCAGCAAGTAGACCGAGAGGTAATCGTCCAAGGTGATCTCATGGGTGCGTTCGACACTGGCCAGTCCGATCGGTGGGATCAGCGCGAGCAGGGCGGCGGTGATTATGAGTTGCGAGCGAATCTGCATGGACAAGCCTCCAGGGTTCGGGAATCAGGATACTACGTGGGGGCATTCTGGGCGGGATTCGCGGCGTGGGCAAGCACGCAGCTGAGGCCGCGCGGGGACGTGGGAAGGGGGAAGGCGGGAACGTGCCGTGGAGCCGGAGGGTGCCGGGGTTCGTGTCCATGCAA
>CAZUCH010000399.1:0-3524 GCA_964619045.1 uncultured Planctomycetales bacterium
CGTACATGAACTTGCGATCGGTCACCGGGTTCGCCGTATCCCAATCGCCCGAGTCCCATTCGTAGACCGTCTTGCGGATCCGCCGGTTCATGTGGTCGTCAGTATACACGCTTTTGAAGTCATCCGACTTCTTGTCGCGTAGGTCTCTGGGCGGGCGCGGCACAGCACCTGTCCGGCGACTATAATCGAACTCGTGCTGAAAATCGGGTCCGTGCAACTCGACTTCCCCGTGGTCCAGGCCGCCCTGGCCGGCTACAGCGATGCGCCCATGCGGCTGATCGCTCGCCGGATGGGCGCCCCGTATGCGATGCACGAGGTGGTGCTGGATCAGACGGTGGTGCGGCCCGGCAAGAAGAAGCGCCTGCTGTTTCGGCCGCTCGCCGACGAGGATCACCCGATCGGGGGCCAGCTCATGGGTGCCGAGCCCGGGCAGCTTGCCGAAGCCGCCGCTCTGATGGCCGCCGCCGGCTACGACGTCCTCGATCTCAACTTCGGCTGTCCGGTCAGGAAGGTTCTGGGCCGCTGTCGAGGGGGGTACCTGCTATCCGACCCGCCGACGGCGATCGAGATCATGCGTGCCGTGCGCGCCGCCGTCCCGGGCGAGATTCCGGTGACTGTCAAGATGCGGCGCGGGATGGATGACAGCGTCGCGAGCGAGGCGGCGTTCTTTCGCATCCTCGACGCCGCTTTCGACTTGGGGCTGGCCGCCGCCACAGTCCATCCGCGAACGGTTCGGCAGCGTTACGTTGGTCCTAGCAACTGGGCGTTCCTGACGCGCGTGAAACGCCACGTCGGCGACCGGACAATCGTCGGCAGCGGCGACTTGTTTAGCGCGGCGGACATTCGTCGGATGTTCGAGCAAACGGGCGTGGATGGCGCGGCGGCAGCCCGAGGCGGCATCGGCAATCCGTGGATTTTTCGGGATGCACGCGCGTTATTGTCGGGTCAGCAGGTGCCAGAGCCACCCACTGTGCCGGCGCAAGGCCGCTTGATTCGTGAGCACTACGAGCTGTCCGTGCGCACCCACGGCCAGCGGCTGGCCGGTCGCATTATGCGCAAGTTCGCCATCAAATACGCCGAGTTGCACCCTTGTTACGAACGCGTGCGAATGGCGTTCATTGGAGCGACTTCGGGCCAGGAGTGGTTGATGGCCCTGGACGAGTGGTATAGTCCCAACCGTGAGTGGCCGCCGGGCCGGCGCAAGAGTGGCCCGGGGGATTTGGTGGCCGCCGGTGCGCAACGCTGAGAGTTCTGTTGGAGACGGGTTTGATGGGTAGAAACACGGCCTGGGCGGCGATACTGGTCATTGTGGGTCTCTGCGGAACCGGGTGCACGACGCCCAAGCCCTTCCGCGTGCTTTCGTTCAACGTTCGCTACGATAATCCCGACGACGGCCCCAACAGTTGGACTCAACGGCGTGACCTCGTCGTCGAGACGATCGTTGATCAGGAGGCCGATGTCATCTGTCTTCAAGAAGTGCTCGCGCCGCAGGTCAACGAGCTATGCGCGGCGTTGCCCGATTATGGGTTCGTGGGCGCCGGCCGCGAGGACGGTTTCGCGCGTGGCGAGTATGTACCGATCTTCTACAGCAAGGATCGTTTTCTGCTGGTCGATGAGGGTCATTTCTGGTTGAGTGATTTCCCGGAGCGTGCCGGCAGCGTGGGCTGGGACGCCGCTTTGCCTCGTGTGGTGACATGGGTGCAGTTACGCTTTAAGGATGCCCCCCTGGCGCAGCTACGGGTTCTGAACGTGCATTTCGATCATCGGGGCGAGCGGGCTCGGCTCGAATCAGCCAAGCTGATTCGCAGGTTGGTCGAGTCCATGGGGGGTGTGCCGGTGGTCGTGTTGGGTGACTTCAACTGCGTCCCCGGATCGGCTCCGCATCGGACGCTGACCGAGGATCGGCGCAATCTGACGGCTCTGGTTGATGCAATGGCCGTCTGCAAGACGCTAGAGAACGTAGGGACGTACCATGGCTTCACTGGCCGGCCATCACGCGGGCGGATCGACTGGATCATGTTGAATCGGCGTCTGGAGCCGCTGTCGGCCGAGGTTGACCGTCGAGAGTGGGAGGGGCGTTATCCGTCGGATCATTTCCCGGTTGCGGCGACGGTAGGGTTCAGGGCCTCGGTCGGGTCTCATTACTGAGGTTCCCGTTCGTGTAGCGCCCCTCGGTCCGAGAGGCTGCGTCGCGTGCCCCATAGCAAGCGCCCCTGAACCTTCCTTCGCAGAACCACGCTTGACGGCCAGTGCGTCCTGTTCTGGCCGGCTAAATCCAGACCCCCGGTGTACTTGCGCACCTTGTTGAATGCCTCCGCCTGGTCATCAAGCTCGATCAGCATCTTCCAGCCGGACCAGAGGTACTTGCGCAGGTCGGCGTTGGCGCTGTCCCAGTCGCCCGCTCCGCCGTTCAGCAGCGGATTCCACGGCGTAGCCAGCTTCCGCACCCGCCGACCGCGATAATCATACGAGAACTCGACCTTCAGGTCGCCGTCGCCATCCATGTCGCCGTTGATGCAGTCGCACGGATCGCAGGCGTACGGGTCCGGGTTCGGCGGACAACTGCCCAGCACCGCCACGAGGCAGTCAATGTCGCTGAAATCGACATCGCCGTCACAATCCATGTCGCCGGCGACGAACGACTCGACCATGTTCCCGGCCGCGTCGTAGCGCATGCCTTGCGAAACGTCCGGCGTACTGGCGATCGGGTACTGGTTGAGCCCGTTGGCGGTGTAGTCGGTTGTGATGCTGTCGTGTTCGCTGGTCACGCGATTGCCAATGTTGTCGTAGCCGTAGGTCCAGTCGTCGTTTCCACGCGTGGACGTGGTACGTTACGGCCCTTCAGTGTCATTCACTCCAGGAGTGCTTGGCGTATCATCATTGCTCTCGCTCTGGCTGACCGGTGAGCCGTCTACCTCGGGAAGCTCCTCTCCAACCACGCAGGTGTTACCCTTCCTTATGTATGCGGCATGACCACACTTCGTGAGAACCCATCGGCCTCCTTGCTCGTCAATCTCCTTGTCTGCCATGATCACAAGCATAGCAGAGAGGCCATCAGGCTTTAGCTCAGGGATGTTGATGTAGTCATACGGACAGTCCTTCAGTTCCCCGGCTTCGTCATCAAACACGGGCGCCCCCAGTGGCCATGTGAGGCGATCGACGAAGGGCTTCAGGCCGCAGAGTGCAGCGGCAGGGTCCTCCGTGGAAAAGGGATAGGAGCCATGTTCGTATGCGTATGCCTTGAGGGCAATGCCATACGAACGCAGTTGCACCCTGCGTGGACTAGGCGTGCTCTTGGTCCTAGGGAACAGGAGATCCTGCAGCCAATCAATGGCGGACTGTGAGCTCCCGCCGGGACGGGGCTGTCTGGGGCAGCATATGAACGCCGTGATGCCCAGGATGGCAAGGGCCCCAGCGGTGACCGCGAGCGTCTTTCGGTGATGGATCATTGCTCACTACTCTATCTTAAGGAGCTATTGTCAAATGTCGTTGATGCGACATGATCAGGCGGCGGTCTTCTCGGG
>CAZUCH010000400.1:0-3522 GCA_964619045.1 uncultured Planctomycetales bacterium
AGGCGCCGGTTGGTCTGGGCCACGGTCTGCTTCAGCTCGACCAGCACCTTGGGCAGGGTCTCCAGCACCTCGGTGATGCCGACCTCCAGGCTCTTGAGCGTCGACGGCCGCGAGGGCACGTAGTTCCAGGGCACGTCGAAGGGGATATCGTAGCCCCACATCACCTTGGTCAGGGCCGTGATGGTCCAGGCCAGGTGCAAACCCAGCAAGAGCCCCAATCCACTGCCGAGCAGGCCCAATACGAGCGCCTCTCCGACCACCATGCGCAGCACGAGTCCGCGCGTGGCACCCACTGCCCGCAGGATTGCGAGCTGCTTTCTTCGGCTGGCGACGTTGGCGGTCATCAGATTGGCCACGCCCAGCGCCGCCACGATCAGCGCCACGATCGGAATCGCCGTCAGCAGGTACGTTATCTCGCCTAGCCGGGCGTCGATCTCGTCCTTCAGCGCCCGGCCCGTCCCAGCCTGCATCATCGACACACCCAGCCGCTGGCACAACTTCGACAACACGCGCCGCTCACGATACTCCTGCCAACGCGACTCCACCGTGGTGGACGTGTCGAAATGCCGCGGCAAGAGCAAGCGATCGGACGAAGCATCCGCCGGCGGCCAATCCGTCGGCACCGGCTCGGGCTCCAGGTCGAAGTTCATCAACACCAGCTTGGTGCCATCCATCCCGAAGATCCGCTTGAGGTCGTCGTTGGTGCCGATGACCGAGCCGACCGCCGCAACCATGGCCTCGTTCTGCATCTGGAAGTAACTGGCGGCGATGTCGAGCGCCGGCGAGTCGATCACGCCCGCGACCTTGAACGTCGTCCAGCGGTTGGCGAACCACACGCGCACGGTGTTGCCGATCACGATGTTGCCGTCGGCGTCGCGCACTTCCTCGACGCCCTTCTTGCGAGTCCGCGCGAAGTCGGACGCCACCAGCAGATGGCCGCCCTCCTTGAGCAGGCGCCGGGCGGTCTGTTCATCACCCTCGATGAACTCCAGCTTCACCAGGTCGAGAAACGAATCCGGCTCGATGCCCAGGAAGAAAGTGAACGAGCGCAACACCGGCTCCAGCGGCCCGGCCCGCTCCTCGACGATCACGTTCGGTGAGTTGGCCGCGGTGTAGTTCTTGATCTCGGGGATAGCGGCCATCAGCTTGGGAATGTCCACGTCAAGCTGCTTCTCGCTCCAGACGTAGGCCTCGGGGAACTGCCGGGGAAACTGCCAGCCGCTACGGAAGCTGGTATTGAATACCACCAGGCCCACGATGAGCGACAGGCCGACCATCAGGCCGCAGCAGATTCCGGCCGAGCGCCAAACGGCGTGCCCGACCTGATCCTGCAACAGCCGCGTCCGCACGCCAACGAGTAGCGCCGTAATCGGCACCGCCAGCCGGCTGATCACCCAGACCACGAAGGGAGCCAGCAGCGCATACATCACGTACAGTAAGACCACCGAGGACGCGGCCCACTGCACGAATGCCAGATCACGCCGCACACGCACATCCATGACGTGCCAATAGGCCGCCGCCGCCGCCGCCGCCAGCAGCAGGCACAGCAACACGAGCCAGGTCCGCGGCGCGCGGGCGCGTGGATGAGCGGCTTCCAACGGCGAGACGGTCAGGGCCGTCAGTGCCGGCAGTAGCGCGGCCACGATCGTGGTCGCCAGTCCGGCCGCCGCCGCCAGCACCACTCCGGCGTGGCTCACGGTGAACGCGCCCACATAGTCGGGCACCAACCAGACAGTCAGCACGGTCAGCCCCAGGCCAATGGGCACGCCCGCGAGGATTCCGAACACGCCCAGCGGGACAATCTCCCACAGCACGAGTGCCGCCAACTGCATACGCGACATGCCGATGCAGCGCAGCAGCCCGAGTTGCGCGCTGCGTTCGACCATCCCCATGCTCAGAGTACTCAGGATGATGAACAGCGAGGTCAGCAACGCCACACAGCTCATCAGGATCAGCACAACGCGCTGCTGTTCCTGGGCCCGCTCGACCTGCTGCATGCGCGCCGCCGCACTGCGCACGTGGACGTTGGGCGCCGCGCCGCGGATGGCGGCGTGTATTCGCTGGGCCGTGGCTGCCACATCTTCACGACCTGGGTTCTTCAGGACGACGTCGATCGACGTTACGAGCGCCGCTTGCCGGCATATCTGCTGCAAGACCGCCAGCCGCACGAGCGCCACAGTGGGCTGAAACCGCGCCAGGCGCCTCCTGTAGAGCAGTCCAACGATCTCCAACTCGTACGGCGGCTCGCTCTCGCGCCCCGTCTCCCACACCAGCAGGTAGTCGCCGACACCCATGTCGTAGTCGGCCGCCATCTCAGCCTCGACCACGCATGCGAACTGATCGTCGGCCGCCAGCATACGCCCGGCAACAATATTGTCGCCCCAGTCGCGAACCATGTGTTCGCGCTTGAGATCGACGCCGTGGCAATCAACCTCGCGCTGCCAGTCGAAGAACGCCTCCGGTCGAGCGGTCGGGCGCTCGTCGGCGAGCACCATGGCCGCCCGCACGCGCTCGATCAGGAGCGGCGCCGCAGTCTTGACCACGCGCTCACCGTCCAGCTCGAGTCGCTCGATGTTGCGGACCAGCCGTTGCGGTAAGTGATCGTACCTGCCCGTCGAGGGTTGAATCCCGATGTGGCTCTTGCCGATGTAGCCGGTCGCCCACTGCCCCACCGTCTGGCGCACGGACTCATAGCAACACGTCACCCACACCACCACGCCGGTACCCAGCGCGATGGCCAGCAGCGCGCCGGCGGTGCGAACCCGCTTAGCCCGCCAGTTCCTGGTAGCCAGTTGCGACCAATGCCGCATCCATCGTGCCTTTCGGTTCCAGCGTGCCGGGTATCATACCGTCCTTGAGAATCACAACTCGGTCGGCGTAGGCCGCGCCCTGCGCCTCGTGCGTCACCATCAAGATCGTCTTGCGCTGCTCGTCGGCCACGCGCCGCAGCAGGGCCCAGATTTCGGCCGACTGTTTCGAGTCCAGATTGCCGGTCGGCTCATCGGCCAGGATGATCGCCGGATCGTTGAGCAGCGCCCGCGCGATCGCTACACGTTGCTGTTCGCCCCCTGAGAGCGCGTCGGGCCGATGGTCGGCGCGATCCTGAAGGTGGACGATCTCGAGCAGCTCGTCCACGCGGCTCGCCGCCTTGCGCCCCGACTGCCCATCGACGAGCAACGGCAAGGCGATGTTCTCGCGGGCCGTCAGCGTTGGCAGCAGGTTGTATTCCTGAAAGATGATCCCCAGCCGGCGGCGACGAAACAGCGTTCGCGCCCGGTCCGACATGCGCGCCAGGTCGTGACCTTCCACCACCAGGGTACCGGCCGTCGGCAAGGTCAGACCGCCGATCACGTGCAATAGCGTGCTCTTCCCCGATCCGCTGGCGCCCATGATGGCGCAGAACTGCCCGACGGGAACATCCATGTCGATTCCGGCCAGCGCGTCCACTGGCTCGCCCGCCCCGCGATAGACTTTGCGCAGCCCCCGCGCGCGGACCACGACCTCGGCGGCCGCGCTACCGAC
>CAZUCH010000401.1:0-3509 GCA_964619045.1 uncultured Planctomycetales bacterium
GTAGCAGTGACGAGCGGAATCGGACAGAGTCTTCGATGACGATGATGACGCCGACATCGCCGACGTGTGCGTCGTTGGCGACGTTGAGGCGGTCCTCGATGGACTTGATGATCGCGAGGAAGAGCTTGGTGTCGCCCTGCCAGACGTAGACGTTATCGACGTTCAGATGTTCGTGGTGGTGGGTGATACGGGCCAGTTCCCACTCGCTGGCCGTCAGCAGCACGAGAGGCAGGCGCGCATCGATGTCGCGTACGGCCTGCGCGAACTTTGGGATGTCCATGTCGCCGAGCTGGGACATGGTTATGATCAGGTCGAATTGGCCGCCGCGGATGGCGCTGAGGGCTTCCTCGCCGGTGGAAACCCGGGTGATATTGGGGGCATGTGTCAGGCCGAGGTCGACGTACTCGGTATAGATCATCTCGGTCAACAGGCCGTCTTCTTCGAGGATGAAGGAGTTATAGGCGCTGGAGACCAGAAGGATCTCCTGGATGCGGTGGCGCATCAGGTTGGGGAAGCGGCCGAGGCGCCAATCGTGGGGCGTGGGGCTGCCACCGGGCTGTTGGGCGGCGGTTTCTGGGGAATCGGTCGTCATCGGGCAGTACCCAGTGCAGGTCATGATGGCGGGCGTGGGCTCACTCTTGCCGCATGCCGAGGTGTTAGTATAGCGACTGCACGGGGGGCAGTTGAGTGGGTGACGGGGCTGGAATTGCCAGCGTGGTGGTCGTTATGTTCGCTGGCCGTCGGTCCCAGGTCACGGTTATTGGCACGATTCCGTTGGTACGAGGGGCACGAAACACTATACTGGAACGGCCCCATGCCGGGGCAGCCCCGCAGGTGGAGAGCCGCGAATATGGCGGCAATCACGGGGACGTACTCGCGAGACGACGTGTCTTGGCGGTTTTGCCTCGAACTCTCCGGAGGATGCTTGATGAAGCGCTGGTATCGGATGGCCTCCCTCACGACCTTGCTCCTGCTTGCCGCAGCGACGGGCGTGGCGGGCGGCAACCGCGGCTTGGGGGATCTGAACTGTGATGGCGGTATTGATTTTGATGATATCGACCCCTTTGTGCTGGCGCTGACCGGCCAGGAGGCATACGAGCAGGCCTATCCCGACTGCGACTGGCTCAACGCCGATATCAATGGCGACGGCGCGGTCGATTTTGACGACATTGATCCGTTCGTGGCGCTATTGGCGGGTGGGCCGCCGCTGCCGGTTGAGGCCCAGCTCGCCGGGAACGAGTTGACGCTCTACCCGTACTTCGAGTACGTGCAGGCTATCGTCGAGACTCGGCCGGTAACTGGGGCGATCGATCCGACGATGTTCCCCGAGATCGTCGGCCAGACCGCCGACGTCTACGTGGTCGCGGCCAAGACCGCGCTGGAATGGGATGCGGACACGTCGCTGACAGACGTGCGTCCCGGCGGGGCGCAGTCGGTTACGTTCGTGGCGGGCGGGATTCGGGACAATACGTTTGAGCTGGCGCCCGGGGGCCAATTGAGTGGCGACGCCGGCACGGGGTTGGGTGTCGGGTATGACGTCGTGGTTGACGTAAACGAGAACGGGTTCCTGGATGGCGACGACTTCATTGATGGTCGTGGCGACGTCGCGGGCTTCCACATTGTCCATGACACCACCGATCCCGGCCCGTTGACGACGACCAGCACGAGCTACAGCGGTGGAGAGTGGCTTGGACAGCGGACCTGGTATCCGACCGACATTGCGAACATGGGGCAGTTGCCGCTGATCGTCATCAGCCATGGCAATGGGCACCAGTACACGTGGTACGATTACTTGCAGTCGCACTTGGCGTCTTACGGTTACGTGGTGATGAGCCATGAGAACAATACGGGGCCCGGCATCGAGAGTGCCTCGACGACGACGCTGACGAACACCGATTACTTCCTGGGTAATCTGCCGACTATCGCGGGCGGGATATTCGACGGCCACATCGATGCCAGCCAGATTGTCTGGATCGGTCATAGCCGAGGCGGCGAGGGAGTGGCTCGCGCGTATGATCGTCTGTTCGACGGGACCTACCCTCCGGGCCACTACTCGCAAGATGACATCATCCTGGTGAGTAGCATTGCGCCGACCGACTTCTTGGGGGAAGGCGTGGCCGATCCGCACGGCGTGCCCTATCACCTGATCTACGGAGCGGCGGATGGTGACGTGGGTGGCTATCCGGGCAACGACATCGCCGACTCGTTCAATGTCTATGAGCGGGCGACAGGTTTTCGGCAGTCGACCTACGTGCAGGGCGCGGACCACAATGATTTCAATTGCTGCGGGTTCAACGACTTCGACGGTCCAGCCAGCACGGAGATCGGGCGCCCGGAGGCCCAGAACGTGGCGAAGGGCGTCTATCTGGCCCTGATTCAGCACTATGTGGACGGCAATATTCCGGCCAAGGACTTCCTGTGGCGGCAGTACGAGAGCCTGCGGCCAATTGGTGTGTCCGGCGCCACGATCGTTGACCGGGAGTATCGCGAGGACCCCCAGTCGGGCATGTTTGTCATCGACGACTTCCAAACAGGCCTGTCCATGGAGACGAGCAGCTCGGGCGGCGAGGTCAGGTACGATGTCCTCAACCTGTATGAAGGGTTGATGAACGACACGGACGGCAGCTTCACGTGGTCGGCCTCCGATCCGATGAACGGCATGACGCGGGCACGCCCCGGCGATGAAACGCGCGGCGTGGTGTTCGACTGGGACTCGGCCGACTCTCGCTACCTGGAGTTCGACATCATCCCCGAGGCGGCGGACTTCTCGGAGTACGAGTTCCTGTCGCTACGAGCCTGTCAGGGCACGCGCCATCCGCGGACGACGGCGGAGCTGGGGGATCTGGACTTCACCGTCAGTCTGCGCGACCTCGACAGTACACTCAGCTCGATCAACATCGGGGCCTATGGGGGCGGAATCGAAGAGCCTTACCAGCGTACAGGTTCTGGTTCCGGGGCGGGCTGGCAGAACGAATTCGAGACGATTCGAATTCGGCTGTCGGATTTCCTGCATGATCGACCCGAGCTGAATCTGAAGAACATCATCCACGTGCGGTTCGATTTCGGCCAGGGCTTCGGGCCCTCCTACGGGGCGAGAGAAGGACGCCTGGCGATCGACGATCTCTATCTGAGCCGTGATCGAGGGCCCGGCGGTCTGGCGATCCGATTGCCGGACGGCGCCCCGGAGTTTCTGGCTCCCGACGAGCCGGTCACTATCGCGGTGCGGATCAGCGCCAGTATCGAGAGCTACGTCGAGGATTCGGGGATGCTGCATTATCGCAGCGACGGCGGCGAGTTCATCAGCGTGCCGCTGGTTGAGACGGGCGGGGATATGTTCGAGGCTGTTCTGCCGGCGTTCGGCTGTGATGATGTGCCGGAGTTCTATTTCAGCGCCGAGGGCACGGTTAGCGGCCTGGTGACGATCCCATTGGGGGCGCCGGCGGCGCTCTACTCGGCTGAAATGGGTGTGTTCTACGACTTCTTCGAGGAGACGTTCGATTATGAACCCG
>CAZUCH010000402.1:0-3509 GCA_964619045.1 uncultured Planctomycetales bacterium
TGAGGGCGGCAGCGGGGAGCCCGGCCTGGTGCGCGTCTATCTCAATGTCGGGACGCGCTACGTACCGGCTTTCTCAGAGTTCTTCTACGCCTTCACGGTGAACGGCATACTTACCGTCCCCGCCGGCGGTTGCCTCGGCGCCTTCCCACGCGTGGTCTATTGGGATGCCGACAATCGCAAAGACCTGATCGTGGGCCTGGCCGACGGGACGATCATGCTGTTCCTGAACGTCAACAGCGACGATGCCCCGATCTTCGACAGCGGTCGGCACTTGCAGGTCGGCCCGGACAACCAGAAGGTCGATATCGACGTCGGACTCCGCGCCACGCCGACCGTGGTGGACGCCAACGGCGACAACCAGAAGGATCTCGTGGTTGGGGCTTTGGATGGGAAGATTCACGTCTTCCTCAATAGCGGTACGAACACCGAGCCGGATTTCATCGCGGAGTTGATCGTGACGCGGCCCGACGGTAACGAGTTGATCGTGCCGTCCGAGCGCTCGAGCCCCGACATCCGCGATTTCACCGGCGACGGCATCCTCGACATCCTCTCGGGCAACACCGAGGGTCAACTGGTGCTCTACCCCGGCCCAGGCTATGGCGATTTCCAGTTCGTCGAAGCCGACGGCGTGCCGATCGACCTGCCGGGCACCCCACGATCGCGCCCCGATGCCTGCTTCTGGCGGAATGACGGGTTGCGGGACATGCTGATCGGTGCCGGCGATGGACTCGTGCGCTTGTACCAGGGCACCGGCCCGCTCGGCGATCTCAACTGTGACGGAGCCGTCGATTTCGACGACATCGATCCCTTCGTGGCGGCGTTGAGCGGCCCGGCCGTCTATTCGCGAGTGTTCCCGCGCTGCGATTACATGCTGGCCGACTGCAACGACGACGGCGTGGTCGATTTCGATGACATCGACGCCTTCGTGGATCAACTCGGAGGCTAGCGCGCTACCGTGGCAAACTGCTTGCGGTCAGGACTCGGACGTGGTGCCCGCCAAGGGTGCCACGTCCGCCGCAAAATGCCGGCAGGCCTCCGCGACGCAATCCTGCCACTCGCTGGCCGGCCGGCCGGAGTTCTCTGGCTTGTTGAACGCATAGATCACCGAGCGCGAAGCGTTGATTACCGCACCGCTCCCATCCGCCCGAAAACATGGCCGACAATCCTCGGCCGTCCCGCCTTGGGCTCCGTAGCCCGGCACAAGGAACGGCGTACGTGGCAATGACGCGCGCAGCTCGGCCGTGCTGGCCGAGTCCTTGGCGGCCACCACCGCGCCCACGCAAGACAACCCACACTCACCGATCAAGTCTGGCTCGTTGCCCCAGCGATCCACAAGCTGCGCCATGTGCTGATAGAAGCGTCGGTCACCGCCGAATTCGTGTACCTCGTCAGCCTTGGGCTCCGACGGACGAACGAGCACGTACATGCCCTTGCCGAGGCGGCGCGCGACGTCGATAAAGGGCCGGACCGCGTTCTCGCCCAGATAGCCGGCCAACGTCACCGCGTCGGGCAGACAATCGGGGTCCACATCGGCGAACGCCGGTTGATCCAAGTGCCCCTGGGCGTACAGAGCGGCCGTCGAGCCGATGTCGCCGCGTTTGATGTCGCCGATGACTAGCAGGCCTTGCTTGTGGGCGTGGGCCACGAGCCGATAGTAGGCGGCCACGCCCTCGCCGTAGAAGGGCTCGAAGAACCCCGAGTTGATCTTCACAGCGGGGACATGCGGCCCGACAACATCCAGCACGCCGCGACAGTAAGCCTCGATGGCCGCCACGGCGGATGAAAGCTGATTGTCCCTCGGACGCAACGGCTCGGGCAGCCGCTCCAGCACGGGGTCAATGCCAACGACAGCCGGCGTTCGGCGTTCGGCAATCGCGGCGGTCAGTCGGTCGAAAAAGTGTGTGCCCATATGTGTGCTCATGGGGGCTTTCATAGCAGGATCGCGCCGGACTGGCCAGAGGCCCGCGCCGGCCATCAATCCACGGATAAGTTTGCCAGTCAGGGTCAGCCGACGTAGCATCATGCGTGAGCGTTTCGAGTGTGGACAGGAGGCGTCGCGGCATGACATCGGCTACAGAGGTTCCGCCGTTCGTCCATCTGCACCTGCACACCGAGTATTCGTTACTCGACGGCGCGTGTAGGATCAAGGACTTGATCGCGGCCTGCCGGCAGCTAGACATGCCGGCGGTGGCCATCACCGATCACGGTAACCTCTTTGGAGCCATAGACTTCTATTCCAGGGCTCGCGATGCGGGCGTGAAACCGATCGTCGGCTGCGAGTTGTACGTGGCTGCGGGGGGACGGCAAGATCGGGAGGCACGCGTCGGAAGCAAGTCCCATTTCCACATCCTGCTGCTGGCCCAGAACCTGATCGGCTATCAGAACCTGATGAAGCTGAGCAGCATCGGCTACACGGAGGGCTTCTACCGCAAGCCGCGCATCGACAGGGAGGTGCTGCGGGAGTTCTCCGAGGGGCTCATCTGCACCAGTGCGTGCCTGGGGGGCGAGGTGCCACAGGCTTTCGCGCGCCACGACGCGGCGGTCGCCAAGGAGATCGCCGAGGAGTACCTGAGAATCTTCGGCCCCGATCGGTTCTTCATCGAATTGCAGAATCACGGCCTCCAGGATCAGCGGATCATCAACCCGGAGCTGGCCGATCTGGCCCACCGGCTGGGCGTGGGGACCGTGGCGACCAACGACGTCCACTACCTGACCCACGACGATGTCGAGGCCCACGACGTATTGTGCTGCATCGCCACCCGCTCGCTGGTCAGCGATGAGAATCGCTTCAAATTCGAGGCCGACCAGTTCTATCTGAAATCAGCGCAGGAGATGGCGGCGGCGCTGCCGGACTATCCGGAGGCCCTATCCAACACCATGCGCATCGCCGAGATGTGCGACCTGGAGCTCGACTTCACCAAGCGCCACGCGCCCCAGTATGAGCCGCCGGAGAACAAGTCGGCCGACGACTACCTCCGCGAACTGGTATACGAGGGGGCCAAGGAGCGCTACGGGGAGATCACCGACGAGCTGCGCGAGCGGATCGATTACGAACTCGACGTCATCAAGGGCAAGGGCTTCAGCGGCTACTTCCTGATCGTGTGGGACTTCGTGAGCTACGCCCGGCGTAACGGCATCCCGTCGCTGGCCCGCGGCAGCGGATGCAGCACCGTCGTGGGGTATTGCCTGCGGATCAGCACCGCCGACCCGTTGCGCTACGGCCTGTATTTCGAGCGTTTCATGGACCCCGAGCGCGACGAAATGCCGGACATCGACATCGACATCTGTCAGGATCGTCGCCAAGACATCATCAACTACGTGCGCGAGAAATACGGCCACGTTGCTCAGATCATCACCTTTGGCCGGCTCAAGGCCCGGGCGGCGATTCGGGACATCTGCCGGGCGCTGGATGTGCCGCTGGCCGAGGCCGACCGTGTGGCCAAGCTGGTGCCCGAAGAGCTGAAGATGACGCTCGACAAGGCGCTCGAGCAGGAGCCGGATCTCAAGGC
>CAZUCH010000403.1:0-3483 GCA_964619045.1 uncultured Planctomycetales bacterium
CGGCGATGACGGGCTCGTCCATGCGGGCCAAGGCGACCTCAATCTGACCTGGATGGCCGCCAGGATCGGCTCGCGCGCCGTCACGCCCCGCATCGGCAAGCCCATCGAGCTGAGCGCACTCTGGTACGACGCGCTGGGCAATATGGCCCGACTGGCGGACCTGCTGGATCAGCCCGACGCCGAATACGTACGCCTCGCCGAGACCACCCAGGGATCATTCGATCGCTTCTGGAATCACCAGCGAGGTTGCTGCTTCGACGTGATCGACGGCCCCGCCGGCAACGATGGGCGGCGACGCCCCAATCAGATCCTCGCCGTCGCCCTAACGCACAGCCCCTTGTCACGCGACCGGCAGGCGGCTGTCGTCTCAACCTGCGAACACCACCTGCTGACCAGTTTCGGACTCCGCAGCCTGGCGCCCGACGCGCACGGCTATCGCGGCCACTACATCGGCGACCCGGCGACCCGCGACCGGGCCTACCACCAGGGCACGGTCTGGGGTTGGCTCCTGGGGCCGCTGGCCATCGCGCATTACCGCTTGTACCACGATCCACGTGCCGCGCGCCGCCTGTTGGAGCCACTGCTAAGCCAACTCTGGACGCACGGCGTGGGTTCCCTGGGCGAAATATTCGACGGCTCCGCCCCCCACGAGCCGCGCGGCTGCGTAGCCCAGGCCTGGACCGTGGCCGAAACACTGCGCGCCTGGCACCACACCCAGCGCCCCGCCCCCAGCTGCTCATCCACAAATGCCTGCCACTAATGCCCCGTGTGGCCGAATCCACCGCTGCCGCGCGCACTGTCGGCAAGTTCCTGAACCTCGACCACCTCAACGCGCGCCACTTCGCTAATCACCAGTTGGGCAAAACGCATACCACGCTCGATCGTGTACGGCCTGTTCGAGCAATTCGCCAAAACGACCCGCAATTCGCCGCGATAGTCCGAGTCGATCGTGCCGGGCGCGTTGGGCAGCATCAGCCCATGACGCAACGCCAACCCGCTGCGTGCCCGAACCTGCCCCTCACATCCCACCGGTATCTCCAGGTATAACCCGGTCGGAACCAGCTTGATTTCGCCCGGCGCAATCGTGATCGGCTCGGCGTTGGACGCGTGTAAGTCCAGCCCGGCCGAGCATTCCGTCATATAGCGCGGCGCCGGCAAATCTTCCGTCCCCAATCCACGACGTATCTTCAACACAGGATTCATGTAAAGCGTCTCTCTGTCGTCTGTGGGCACTCCACGACCGCGATCACAAGCCGCGGCGCAACTGGACACGCAGTATAGTCGCCCGCCAGCCACTTGACAGGACGGCCCCGGAGCCGCGCAATACGGGCAGTAGCGCAACCGGGAAGCGACCCGGGGCGATCAACGCTGGACCATGGGGCCGCATGGGAGCGACCACTGTGATGGAAACCTTGGATCTGTCGCCGCTGGAGCTGAAGCGGGAGGGGAACCTACTGCGCTTCACCTTCGCCGAGCAGGTTGACATCCTGCCGGAGTTGCCCGCCGACTACGAAGCGCTACTCACCGAGAAACTCGCCCCGATCCTAGCCCACCAAGCCACGCTGACCGCTGAGATCAGCCTCGAAGGCCTCGCGGCCATCAGCAGTCGGCAGCTAGGTTCACTCATAACGTTGGGGAAAGTGCTGCGCCCACGCTTCGGGCGGCTGGCGCTCACCAACATAAGCGGCGGCGTACGCCACCTGCTGGGGCTGACGCGCACCGACCAGTTGTTCGACCTGCACTAGCACCAACGCCGCCCTCCGACACGCTCCGTTATCGGACCTTATGCTCGACTCTGAACCAAGATTTCTGTTTCAGGCACCCGCTCACACCATTAACATCAGGAATTGTGCCCGATGCACGGGCTCGCAAACACATCAACCCTGGAGCTCGCACGGATGAGAACGCTCCTGAACTTCACACTGCCATTCTGCCTCGCCGCCGCGGCCTTCGCCGGCGACAACACCACACGCGGAATACTGAACTGGAAAAGCGGGCCACACGCCACGCAGCAACAGAACGCCGCCACTCTGACACACAGCCTCGACGCCGGCCGGCACCACCAAGTCGTCCAACTCCAACGCCCGCCCACGGCCGCCGATCGACAGCAACTCGCAGCCGCCGGCGTGTGCCTGCTGAGCCACCTCGGCGACAACGCATTCTTCGCAACCGTTGACCGCCACACCAGCGCGGCGACTCTCGAAGCAGCGCCCATTCGCTGCATACTGCCGATCGACCGAGTGTGGAAGCTGCACCCGGCCTTCCTATCCGGCGACATCCCTCCCTGGGCGCTGACGCCCACATCAAACTCGCGAGACAACCCCGCCGTCGTCGCCTGCGTCCTCTTCCACGGCGACGTCGTTCTCACACCAGATGCCATCGCTGCCTGCCGGCGCCACGGTGCCCGCATCCAATCCGTGCTGCGATCCATCAACGGCCTGCTCATCGAGCTGCCAGCCGACAACTTGGTCAGCCTCGCCGACGAAGATGCCGTCCAGTGGATCGAGCCGCCACTGCCGAAGATGGGCGAGCTGAACGACGACTGCCGCACACGCAGTGGTGCCGACATCGTCGCCGACCCGCCCTACAACCTCGACGGCACCGGCGTAACCGTGCTCGTCTACGACAGCGGCCACGCGCTCGCCACCCACCAGGATTTCGGCGGCCGCCTGACCGTCCGTGACGACTCCCCCCTGACGCCGCACACCACCCACGTCGCCGGGACCATCGGCGGCGACGGCAGCTCCAGCGGCGGAACATACCAGGGCATGGCCCCCGCCGTCACACTCGAATCCTACGGCTTCCAGATGGAAGGCGGCCTCCAGCCCGGCTTCCTGTACACCGACCCCGGCGACATTGAGGACGACTACTACGAGGCCATAAACTCCTACGACGCCGACCTGGCAAACAACTCCATAGGCACCTACACCGCCGCCAACGGGTTCCCATGCGAGTGGGAGGGGAACTACGGCGCTACCAGCATCCTGATCGACACCATCGTGCGCGGCGACGGCAGTAACCCGCTGTTCGACACGCCGTTTCGAGTCATTTGGGCCAACGGAAACGAACGCCAGTCGGGCCGCTGCGGCCAGACGTACAACACCACCGCTCCCCCGGCCTGTGCCAAGAACCACATAGCCGTTGGCGCACTCTACTCCGACAACGACTCCGTCACCCCCGCCACCAGTTGGGGACCGACCGACGACGGACGACTGAAGCCTGATGTCGCCGCCCCCGGCAGCCAGCTCGACGACGACCAGGGCGTAACTTCGTGCGCCATCGGCGGCGGCTACTCCGTAATGAGCGGCACCTCGTCGGCCACGGCGGTCGTCACCGGCATCGGTGCCCTGCTCCTCCAGGACTTCCGCACGCTGCACCCGGCAGCGCCCGACTTCCGCAACTCCACGCTCAAGACGCTGCTCACTCACGCCGCCCACGACGTGGCGAATCCCGGCCCCGACTACCAGACCGGCTACGGCTCGG
>CAZUCH010000404.1:0-3470 GCA_964619045.1 uncultured Planctomycetales bacterium
GGGCAGAGCCCCTGGCTGAACAGCTCCGCCGGCCATGTCTTCGAGCCCGAGTACGCCGCCCCTGAGATCAACACCAGCCCGTCCTTGAGCAGCTCGTGGTCACCTTCCAGCTCGGGCAGCGGCGGGTCGAAGGTGATCACCGGCTCGCCGTCGCCGGTGGTTTCCATGATCTCCTGCCAGAACTCCTCGCGGAGCTCCTCCCAGCTGGCGTAGGTCCCGCAGATGCGCGGCCACTCGCGGACCCAGACGTGCAGCCCGTCCTGGTCCTGCCTCCACTTGCAGACGTAGAGGCGCCCCTCGCTCATTGGGTTCTCCACCGTTTGCGAGCCGCGCTGCCAAAAAGCCCGTGATTCATGGGTTCAAACCCATGTCAAGTATAACACACCGTAGACATCATCTGGGAAATCCGGGTTATAGCACCTTCTTGATCGCCGCTTCTAGCTGACCGGGCTCGCGCTCGGCCAGTTCGTAGGTCACGCGCATGGAGGGCTTGTTGATCTTGAGCAGCTTGCCGAGATCGATGGGCGTGCCGATCAGGACGAGTTCGCAATCAACCGCGTTGATCGTGTCCTCGAGTTCCTTCATTTGCTTGTCGCCATAACCCATTGCCGGCAGGATCTCGGTGATGTGGTCGTACTTCTCGAAAGTTGCCTTGATGGTCCCAATGGCGTACGGCCTCGGATCGACCAGCTTGGCCGCGCCGAACTGCTTGGCGGCGACGTGCCCAGCGCCGTACTTCATTTCGCCGTGCGTTAGTGTGGGGCCGTCTTCGACGACGAGAACGCTCTTGCCCTTGACGGCCGACGGCTCGGGGACCGAGACGGGTGAGTCGGCCATGACGACGGTGGCCTTGGGGTTGACGTCCTTGATGTTGGCCAGGACGGTTTCGACGTCTTCAGGGTTGGCGGTGTCGACCTTGTTTACGACGATCACATCGGCCATACGGAGGTTGGTTTCGCCAGGGTAGTACGAACGTTCGTGGCCGGGGCGGTGGGGGTCGACGACTACGATGTAGAGGTCGGGCTTGTAGAACGACATGTCGTTGTTGCCGCCGTCCCAGAGGATGACGTCAGCCTCTTTCTCGGCGGCGTGCAGGATGCGTTCATAGTCGACGCCGGCGAAGACGAGGTTGCCGGCCACGATGTGCGGCTCGTATTCCTCGCGCTCCTCGATCGTACACTCGTGCTTGTCCATGTCCTCTAGGCAGCCGAAACGCTGGCAGGCCTGCTTGACCAGGTCGCCGTAGGGCATGGGGTGCCGGATGGCGGCGATCTTCTTGCCGAGGCCCTTGAGGATCTTGGCCACGGCGCGCGTGGTCTGGCTCTTGCCGCAACCGGTACGGACGGCACACACGGCGATGACCGGCTTACGGCTCTTGATCATCGTGTGCTGGTGGCCGAGCATGATGAAGTCGGCTCCGCAGGCGTTTACCGCGGCGCCCTTATGCATGACGACTTCGTGCGGGAGATCGGAATAGGCGATCGCCACGAGATCGACGCCGTGCTTGGCGATGAGTGCGGGCAAATCCTCCTCGGCGTGGATGGGTATGCCGTTGGGGTACTTGGGTCCGGACAGTTCAGGGGGGTATGTACGCCCTTCGATGTCCGGAATCTGGGTGGCAGTGAAGGCGACGATCTCGACATCGTCGTTGTCACGCCAATAGGTGTTGAAGTCGTGGAAGTCGCGCCCGGCGGCGCCCATAATGATGACTTTGCGGATTCCCTTGCTCATAGTTGCCATTTCACACGTTTGGGGGGGAAGAAAACCGTGCAGTCGGCTGATGTGCCTGTCCGGCGAGGGGCCTAACAGCCCGCCACCTCATCCTGCCACCCTCAAGATAGCCCCAACCGCGTCGGGACTCAAGTCCGGTGGCGGCCCGGCCGCGGTAGGGGGGCACAAAGGCAATTCATGGCTACCCGGCAGGGCGCGGCGCTTTGATGCTCGGCGGAAAATAATTGTGAGCGCGCTCAGATTTGTTTTGACAACAGCGATGGGGCGGTGTATATTATGAGTATGCTCATAATGAGCGAGGGTATGGAGTGAGTTGAGATGAGAGTCACGGCTGCGAAGAAGCTCGAAACCAGGCGGCGGATCGTCGAGTGTGCTCGTAACCTATTCACTAGCAAGGGGTTCGAGCAGACGACGACACGCAACATCGCTGAGGCGGTTGGGATCGCAGCCGGGACGATGTTCAACTACTTTCCCACCAAGGAGGCCCTCGCGATGACCATCGTTGACGAGGCCCTGGATGACGCCGGAGTCGAGTTCGAGACCCGATTGCGGGGCGATGAATCGCTCGATGAGGCGCTGTTTGCTCACGTGGCGGTCGAGCTTCGACATCTCGCGCCGCACCACAGCTACATCGGCGAGGTGCTCGAAACGGCCCTGAGCCCGTTCGCGGGGGGAGAAGCCTGCGACCAGGCCCGGCAGCTCCGGTTCGACCACCTCGAAGCGGTGGGGGAGTTGATCTCGTCGCACGGCCTGCCGGCTGCGGGGCCGCCCGGCGCGATGACCATGCACTTGTACTGGACGCTCTATCTGGGAGTCCTGTCCTACTGGGCCGCTGACAGATCCTCCAATCGGGAAGATACGCTGGTGATGCTAGACCAATCGATGCGGCTATTCGTCGGGTCGCTTACGCCCGAGTCGCGGAAAGGAAGGGAGGCTACCGATGTCATCGACGTCACCGAGAATCGCTGAACTCATCGAGGCACTGCCGATTGAACCCGAGGATCTCGCCGGGTCCGGCGTAGCCTTGCAGGATCTACTCCAGGAGTTGTCGCACAAGCGCGTGCCGACCGGGCGGTTCAATCGCCTCTGGGTGCTGGGCACTCTGCAGGCGAAAATCGCCGCCGCCTACCTGACGTGGTGGCTCCGCAACGGCTACAGCGCGAGCGACAAACGGCAATCCGCGCTCAACGAAACGCACCTGAAGGCGGCGCTCAAGGCGCTCGGGGGCATGAGCTACCTGCGCGGCGCGATCATGAAGTTGGGGCAGATCATCGCCACCCATCCTGAAGCGGCCCCGGAGCAGTTTGCCGACGTACTGGGGCACCTGCACTTCGAGGCTCCGCCGATGCATTTCTCGCTGTTGCGTGAGTTCGTGCGAGATGAGTTGGGAGCCGACCCGGAAGATGTCTTTGACCAGTTCGAGACACGGGCCTTTGCCGCGGCTTCGCTGGGGCAGGTGCATCGCGCCCGGCTCAAGGGGACGGATCGACGTGTGGCGATCAAGATCCAATACCCGAACATCGGGCGGACGATTCGCGATGACTTCCGCAACTTGCTGGCTCTGCTCTTGCCCATGCGTCTGAGCGGAGATTGGGACAACCTCAAGGCCCAGTTCGACGATGTCCATCACATGCTGGAGATGGAAACAGACTACGAACAGGAAGCGGAGAATCTGCGGATTGCCCGTTCGGCGTTCACCGAGGACGACGGCATAGTGGTTCCGAAGGTCTTTCCCGAGC
>CAZUCH010000405.1:0-3446 GCA_964619045.1 uncultured Planctomycetales bacterium
AGGATCATCTGCGGTGCGAAACGCTCCATTGCCGGCAATACGCGCCCCGCGAACGCCGCCTTGTAATCGTCATCGCCAGCCCCCGCCATCAGCGGGATGTTCATCGTATATCCGCGGCCCGCGTCGACCCCGATCTCCTCCTCGTACCCTGTCCCGGGGAACAACTGCGTGGGGTGACCGTGCAGGCTGATGAACTGCACCGACGGGTCCACCTCGAACGCATGTTGCGTGCCGTTGCCGTGGTGTATGTCAAAATCCAGTATCAGCAACCGGGTGAACTCGTATTCACTCTTGAGGGCGCAGGCCGCGATCGCGATGTTGTTGAACAAGCAGAAGCCCATCGGCCGATCGCGTTCGGCGTGATGCCCCGGCGGCCGCACCGCGCAGAATGCCCGCTTGAGATCACCATTGGCTACTTGGCGCACCGCTGTTAGAACTCCTCCAACAGCCAGCAATGCAATCTCGTAACTCTCCGGGCAGATCGGGCAATCCGGGACGTCGAGATACGGGTAGCACTGCCGGCAGGCCGCGTCCAAACGCGTCAGGTAGCCGTGCGTATGCACCATCTGCACGAGCCCCTCGTTGGCGCGTTTCGCCGGAATCCGCACGCACGAATCCAGCAACCCGGATTCCTCCAACGCCTCATGAATCACCGTCAGCCGCTCCGGAGTCTCGGGGTGCCCAGCCCCTGTCACGTGGCGGCGGAAACGCTCATCGATCATTATACCTGTCGCTGTCATATCCTACAGTCTAGCAGCCTCGATCAACTCCGTCAGCACCCCCCTCCGGAACAGAGCCGCGAGCGCAGGCGACCGGCTGCCTACCGTGCCGCCCGCCTCTTCGCGGCGCTGGCCGTAGCATGAGCCGTGACGCATCATCCGCCCCTACTCAACAGTGGCGACGTTGGCGCGCATGGTCCATAATGGCCGCCGTTATCCGACCGAATCTCACGCCAGGAGACGCAATGACCAAGCAATCCGCCTTGCTCTACATCGGAACAAACCGCCACGTCGCCGCCATCGACCCCGCCACCGGAGCCGAAGTCTGGCGGACCAGACTGCCACACGGAGGCGGAAACGCCGTGGTGGCGATCAAAGTCGCCCCTCGGCGCCTCTTCGTCGGCTCAGGCGGACATGCCTACGCACTCGATCGCCGCAACGGCGACCTCATCTGGGAAAGCGGCCTCCCGAGGATGAGCTTCTGCCCCGTTCTGCTCGCGAACGATTCGCCCACGTCGCAGCAACCACGCGTAATCTACATCGGTACCTATCGCTTCGTGGCCGCGCTCGACCGAACCACCGGAGCTGAGGTCTGGCGCCGGAAGCTACCGCACGCCGGCAGCAACATCGTGTCGCTCATCGCGGCCGGACACATGCTCTACGTCGGACACGCCGGCTATCTGTACGCCATCAACAAGCGCGGCGGATCGATCCTCTGGGAAAACGGACTACCCCGGATGGGCTACCGCGCCGTCATACCAACAATGGACAGCATCGCCACCGGGACCAACACCTGCGTCACAGCAGCGGCGGCCCAGGCCGCGGCCCAGGCCGCTGCCGGCGGTGCGGCGGCAGCCGGAGGAGGCGCGGCGGGAGCGTGCTGAGACCGCGCCGACGAACTCGACGCTTGTGGATTTCTCCACGGACCCCGCGCCTGCTATACTGCACGTGATCGCGTCGAACCTGGAAGTGCAGCAACGGCTCATTGGAGGGCATGCCATGTCGCGTCACACGCTTGTGCGACCCTGTCGCACAGCCGCCATCGCCGTCGGGATTCTCGCTCTAGTCGGCCTCACGCTGACCAATACCCAGTGCGATGCTCGCGACCACCCCCCTTCCAGCGCCCAGCGCCCACCCGACGAGCAGACCGCGCTTCCGCCGAACGCGCCGGCAGATGACGACACGCCCGGCCCGGGCACCGTCGGCCGAGGCGATCGCCTCCAACCCGCCGATTTCACCTATGAGGGTGCATTCCGTTTGCCCGACGACTTCAATTGGGGAGCACTCGGACTCTCCTTCCATCCCGACGGCAATGGCGGCACCGGCTCGCTGCTCGTCACCGGATTCGAACTCCCAAGCGACCCCGCTCACCCCGGCGAGTCCTGCTGGAATCCGACCTGGGACTGCTACGCCTTCTACGGCGAAGTGACCATCCCAACGCCCGCCGTGGAGACAAACTGGGAGAACCTGCCACAAGCGACCCTCACTGGCGGAATGACCCCCTTTGACGGCGGCTTGGCGTCAACCGTCCATCGCGAGTACGTCTTCGTCAGCGATATCGAGTACGTCCCTCAACGCGGCTCACAGACCAGCGACAAGCTCTACGGCTCAATCAACCTCTGGTACGCCGAGGGAGCCGTCGGCGAAGACACCTTCCCCACTGTCTGGATGGCCAACCTCGATGGCACCGACGCCCAGGGCATGTTCCACGTCGGCCCAGTCGCCACGCCCTTTCACGGCCGCAAGATGGGCTCATACCTCTTCACGACCCCCACATGGTATGCCGACCAGTACCTCGGCGGACGCACACTGGTCACGGGCCGAGCCCGCGGCACACCCGTCGGCAGCGAGCCCGTAACAACTCGCGGCGGCTCGCAGGGACCGACCCTCTTTGCGTTTCATCCTTTCGACACCGACAACCCAACGGGTGATCTCGACGCACTGCCCATGCTCTACTACCGCGTGAAGTTCCCCGGCTGTGCGGGCCCCAACGTCGGAGACCCCGACGAATGCGACTACCCCGGCTACACCATGTGTGACGACTGGACCGGCGGCGCGTTCGCCGGCAGCGGCACGAAGAACGCGATCATGCTGCTCGGATACAAAGGCCTCGGCGACAACTGCTATGACGAGCCGCCCGTCGACTGCGAGGACCCGTGTGGCGACGACCACGGCTACCACTGCAATCCATACGAGCGGCAGGTCGTTTTCTACGACGTACATGAACTCGGCCACAGCGCCCTTGGTCAACAGGATCCCTGGCTGGTCTTGCCGTACGCCGTCTGGCGACCGCCTCAGTTCTATCTCAGCGAAAACCTCTGTTGGAACATGGGCGGCATGGCCTTCGACGCCCGGAACAGGCGTCTGTTCATGGTGGAGCGCGGCCTGGGTGAGGGCGAAATGAACTCCGCCGTTGTGCATGTCTGGTCATTACCCCCGGGGCCGGACTGCGATCTCGATAATGACGGCGACGTGGATCTTGACGATTTCGCCATTCTCGCCGACTGCCTGACCGGCCCCGATGTCCCGACCACCCCGGGCTGCGAAGCGGCCGACCTCCACGCCGACAGCGATGTGGACCTGGCCGACTTCGCCACCTTCCAGCCCGCCTTTGCCGCCTCCTGATCACAACCGAGGGCAACAGCCACCCACAGTTGAGCGCGGCGGAAGGGTGAGACCATGAAACGGAGGTCGGCCGGCATGGGCCACGCACAAACAGCGGTTGCA
>CAZUCH010000406.1:0-3436 GCA_964619045.1 uncultured Planctomycetales bacterium
CCGACCCGCACGCTGGATCAAGCACGCTGTCCGCGCCATCGTGAATGCAGAAGGCGTTGATTAGGTCCACTGCGTCATCCCCGGTGAAATGCTGGCCATAGCGGTGGCGTTCTTCGGGACTGATGAGCTTTTGGAAAATTCGGCCCACAATATCCGACGGCACATCGCGGAAGTCCACCGACTCGATACCGCGGAGCAAGCCGCGCCACGCGTCCAGGGCGCTTGGCGCTTCGAGGACGATGCTAGACGCCCAGTCTTGGGCGCTCGGGAAGAGCAGCGATTCATAATCCCCACTACGCTTTACCGCCTTCTGAAAGTAGCGGTCAAACGTCTTGGCCGCATCATCCGGCGTCTTGACGGAGCTTCTCAATTGCAGCCTGGGAAGGTCGCTGAATCGGGCGCGGAGTGCCTTGTAGAAGATGAGGCGGTTTGCCCACACGTAGGCGAGTGTCCTTGCCATGTTGTTCAACGTGGCGCGCCACTGGTCGGAATCGTTGCGGACAAAAACCCAGTCTTGGTCAGCAAGCCACTGCTGAACCTTGACGTCAAACGTCTTGTTCCGCTCTATGCGGTCGATCAGGTAGCCGGTTGCTAGCTGGACTGGCCAATCAAGGTGGCTTTCGAGCGAGCGAATGAAAATATCGTCCGCCGGCATCGTCCAGTCGCGCCGTCGGCCGGTGTAAATATCGGCCAGATCGCGTAACAGGTCGGGCAGGAAACGCGTGCGGATGAAGTCCATGTTCTCGGGGCGGGCTACGTCTTCCGAACTGGCCAGGTTCAGCCCTAGCTTCCATTCACGAACACGCCGTTCTAGGATCGGCTTGTCCCATTGCGAGCGGTCCCACAGGACGAAGACGTTGACATTCCAGGTGAAGAAGAAGCGGACGGCCGCATTGTCGGCTTTCTGGGCGGCGTCCCGATAGAACTTGTCGTCGTAAGGGGAACGACCTTCCGCAGTGCCGGGCAGCTTCACTTCGCCACACAACGCGAGATTGCCGTTCGGCTCGAAGAACCGCAGGTCCTTCCGTTTTCGCTTGGCCGCGCCCCTACCGAAACCCTCGAGCCGAGCTTCAGCGAACGGAAACTTCGGATCCTGTGCAAACATGACGCTTACCACAGCCGCGACCTGTCCGCAGAAATCGACTTCGTGGATTGAGTGTTCAACATCGCTCATGCAATTCAATGCCTTCAATACGGGAACCATGTCCGCAGGAGCCAATTATGCGATGTGCGGAGAGAGTGTAAAGAGGGGAAAAGGGGATAAGTTCATTTTCCGCAGTACGGGCTGCTCCCGCCGGAATCACGCTTGCACCAAATACGCAATATGAGGTATACGATCACACACAAGATTGGCCGGTTCAAGCCAGCCAATTGACACTGCAATCAGACAACCAAGCACAGAGCCCATGGCCGCCTACCCACGTACCAACAAACACCCGCGACCCGACTGCCGCCTCCTGCCCTTCAAGCGCCAATGGGCCGATCATGTCATCACCTGGGTGACTAGCCCACAAGAGGCCTACTGGCTCGCCCCGCAAACCCCACCCCCACTCACCGGCGACACCCTCCTGCGCTGGCAAAACCCAGACCGCAACGCTTTCTTGCTCCACCAGGGCGGCACCCCCGAACCCGTAGCCTACGGCGAGCTGAACACCATGGGCAACCGCCAACGTCAGTATTGGCTTGGCCACCTCATCGTCGACCCCACCCGCCGTCGGCGCGGCCTGGGCATCCGCCTCACCACACTCCTGCTTCGCGAAGCGTTCGAACAACGCGGCGCCCACCGAGTCACACTCGTCGTCTTCCGCGAAAACGAGCCCGCTCTGCGCTGCTACCGCCTCGCCGGCATGACCGACGACGGCCTGGAGACCCACTCCTTCCCCGCCTACGGCCGCGAAGAGTGCCTAATACGACTCGTAGCCACACGAAGTATTACATAGTAATACCGACCGCAACGCCGTTTCACGTGAAACGCTCTAACTCGCCCGAAAGACCCCAGCCTCATACCCTACGGAATTGACCGGATCAGGCTCGCCAACACCCTCGATCTCAGCACTCGTCGTGTGGCGCAGCTCCACATACCGGTCCTGCCCAAGCTCCATCATCGCCGCTATCGTTGCCGCCACCGCCCCCGCCCCACACGCACTACGATTCTCAACCGCATCCGCCAAGACGCCCCCAGTGTCCATCTGAGCAATGAAATCAACGAAACGCCGATCGTTGACATCCTTCGCCCATCGAATGCCCTCCGCCCCCCGGCCATGCGGCTCAAACCCGAACGCTGGCCCGTAGTGCGTGAGGTCAGTCGAGCCAACAAACGCCACCGCCCCCCCACGATCAGCCGCCGCCGCCCCACAGTATCGCCCTACCTCCACGGCCTCCGGCCCCGGCCGCACGTTGATCGGCACGATCGCCGCCTCGGGCAGCAGAGCCTGCAAGAACGGCAACTGAACCTCAATCGAGTGCTCATCAGCGTGCGGACGAAGATCCTCGCGAATGTACGTACAGCCAGAAAATCGCCGAGCCAGGCCATCATCCACACGTACCCGGCCCAGAGGCGTGGCCCAAACGCCTGACGAGAACAAGCTCGCCATGTTACGGTCTCGCCGATGCATCGCCCCGAAAATAACCACCGTCTCCGGCTGAGCCGCCGCGATCGCCGCCCATGACAACGCCGCCGTCGCACCGCTGTACACCCAGCCGGCATGCGGCACTATGGCGCCCTTAGCCGCATCCGGACCCTCGTCCGGCTGAAGCCGATCAACCGCTCCCCGGCAGGCGGACGCGTCGCCCGGGTAGAAATGCCCAGCAAACGCCGCGGCGCGTTCGATCGCCATTGCCCTACTCCATCTTCCCGCTGGCACCGAGTTGGTCGGCGAGCCGATCAAACTCGTCTAGATTCGCATAAGAGATCACAATTCGCCCCGAGTTCTTTCGCCGGCCGGCGTACAGCCGTACCCTCAATCCCAAGGCCTGCGAGAGCGACTCCTCGACTTCAGAGACGTGTTGCTTCCGCGATTGGGCCTCGACTGATTGGCCATTGGCCGCCTCGGAATCGCGCTCATTGGCTTTTCGGGCCAGTTCCTCGACTTGCCGCACCGCTAGATTCCGCCGGACGGCGATTCTGGCGACGGCGAGCTGGCGCTGCTGATTGTCGATCCCTGCGATGGCTCGGGCCTGGCTCATGCCCAACTCGCCATCTGAGAGCATCGCGACTATCTCGCGCTGCAACTTCAGCAGCCGCAGGTAGTTAGACACATTCGCCCGGCTCTCGGACAGACGCTTCGCCAAGCTCTCAATCGAGCCGCCGAAGGTGTCCATGTAGTGTTTGTAGGCCCCTGCCCGTTCGAGTGGCTCGAGGTCTTCGCGCTGGAGGTTCTCGATCAGGGCGATCTCGAAGGACTGGGCGTCGGACAGTTCGCGGATGATGGCTGGG
>CAZUCH010000407.1:0-3423 GCA_964619045.1 uncultured Planctomycetales bacterium
GAGTTCAAGCTCTGCAAGGGCCGTCAGACGCCGCTGCCGGGCTCCAGGGCAGCGGTATCGCCCGAGGACGAGCCCGAGGACGAGCCCGAGGACGACGACAGCCGATAATGATGTTGAAGCCGTTGTGTCCTGCTGGTTCAGGGCGCGCGGCCCGTGCAGACGCGTCGCCGGCACACGAGGAACCCAGAGGTTAACGGGATGGAAAATACGCACCCTAGACCCCATCGCTGGATCAGGCGGCGGCGTGTCGGCGGCTATCGCCGATCGTTTCGGCGCTGGGTGGGGCTGGAATCGCTGGCCCGCATTCGAGAGCTGCGCCAGGCGATCGTGAGCGGGCGGTACGACATGAATTCGATGCTGGGCGCGGTGGTTCGTGTGTTGGCCCGGGAGTTGCGGGGCGGTTAGCAGCCATCGGGCTGGTGGCCTGGGGGGCTGCCGCGAGCACGGGTTCTGGGGGGCACAGGCGAGAGGCCTGTGCCACGACGGGGGTTGGGCGGGGTTCGGGTGTGACTAATTCTGGTGGCAACAGGGCCACGAACGCGCGACCACCGCCGTTTCGGGGCTGTCAGGGCGGAGCTTGCCCAGCGAAGTAGGCGGTTGCCGCGAATTCTACTCACACCCGCTCAATCCTGACGTCTGACCGCCGTTTGAACGGCTCACGGGCATGGACTATGCTACTGGGTCTGGCTGGCCGGACCGGCCCGCCCGATTGGACAAACCGTCCCTACGCCCAAACGCGGGCGGCGACCCATGGGAGCATCAGAATATGAAGACGGAACTATTGCTCGGTGACGAGGCGATCGGACTGGCGGCAATCCACGCCAACATAGGCGGCGCCTTCGCCTATCCGGGGACGCCCTCAACCGAAATATTCGAGTTCATCGTCAAGCGTAAGCCCGGCGACCGCAAACTCTCGGCCCTCTGGTCAGCCAATGAGAAAGTCGCCTACGAAGAGGCCCTGGGGATGTCCTACGCCGGCCGGCGGGCCATCGTCTCCATGAAGCACGTCGGGCTGAACGTGGCGGCCGACCCGTTCGTGAACTCGGCTCTCACAGGCGTCAACGGCGGACTCGTCCTGGTGGTGGCCGACGACCCCGGAATGCACTCCTCGCAGAACGAACAGGATAGCCGCTTCTTCGGCGAATTCGCCCAGATCCCAGTACTCGAACCGGCCACCCAGCAAGAAGCCTACGACATGACCAGACAGGCCTTCGAACTGTCCGAACAGTTCAACCTGCCGGTGATGGTCCGGATAGTGACCCGCCTGGCACACAGCCGGGCAACCGTTCGCGTCGAGAGCGAAGCGCCTCAGATGGCCCACGGGTGGTCTCCGGCCAAGCCCAACATGAACGACTGGACGCTCGTGCCGTCCAACGCCCGACGCCGCTACCGCGAGCTGATCGAAATACAACCCCGACTGCTGGACTGGTCGGAAAGGTGGCCGCACAACGAGTTGAAGCTGAGTGGCAAACGCGGCGTCATCGCCACTGGCATCGCGTATAACTACGTGCGCGAGGCGCTCGGCAACGATCGCGACGTCTCAACACTGCGAATCTCGGCCTACCCGCCGCCGATCAAGCAGATTCGCGAACTCGTCGCCCACTGCGAGGAGATTACCGTCGTCGAGGAGGGCTATCCCCTCCTAGAGCGGCGTCTGACCGGCCTGCTGGGAGTGCCCGGCAAGCTGATCAAGGGCAAGCTGGACGGCACGTTGCCCCCGGACGGCGAGCTGACACCCGACATCGTGGCCCGGGCCCTGGGTCGACCGTTCTCGACCGCCGCGGCCGCCGAAAGCGATCTGGCGGGCCGGCCGCCGGCGTTGTGCAAGGGCTGCCCGCACATCGATACGTTCAAGGCCATGCTGGACGCGACTGCCAGCCACACCGAGACGTCGTTCTTCAGCGACATCGGCTGCTACACGCTGGGTGTCCTGCCGCCGTACAAGGCCGTCCATTCGTGCGTGGACATGGGTGCTTCGATCGCCATGGCACACGGTGCGTCACAGGCCGGCGCCCACCCGGTCTTTGCCACGATAGGCGATTCGACGTTCGCGCATTCCGGCATGACGCCGCTGATAGGTGCCGCGCGTGCCGATGCCAACATGACTGTGTTTATTCTGGACAACGCCATCGTGGCCATGACCGGCGGACAAGGCACGATGGCGACCGGCGACGACCTGCTGAACCTGCTGCGCGGCCTGGGCGTGAAGGACGAGCATCTCCACGTCATCGAGCCGCTGCCGAAGAATCACGAGAAGAACGTCGATGTCATCACCCGGGCCATTGAGCATCGCGGCCTGTCGGTCATCGTGGCGCAGCGCGAGTGCATTCACCATCAGACCAAACCACAACCCAAGACGAAGGCCGAGAAGCCGGCCTGCACGTGCGGCTAGCAACGTCCAGAACAGAACCCCGAGCGTAAGCGACGGGCCCGACGATTGACGATTGACGATTGACGACTGTGGATTGGTCCACACGCAAGCAGAACCACGAGCGTAAGCGACGGAACCCGTAGCGGCCGACCACCGAGTCGGCCATAGAAGAACAGAACCGCGAGCGTAAGCGACCGGAAAGGAAACCAACCGTGGAGCAAAACCTGATCTTGGCGGGCGTCGGCGGCCAGGGCATCCTGACCATCGCCCGGGCCATATCCATCGCGGCCACGCACCGCAACCTGCACCTCAAACAAGCCGAGGTGCATGGAATGTCACAGCGCGGCGGAGCCGTACAATCCCACCTGCGCATCGCCGACCACGAGCTGTTCAGCGACCTGATCCCCGAGGGGCAGGCCGATCTGATCTTCTCGGTCGAGCCGCTGGAGGTGCTGCGCTACGTGCAGTACCTGGGCCCCAACGGGGTGCTGGTGGTCAGCACCAATGCGCACGTGAACATCGACGACTATCCGCCGATCGAGGAGATTCTCGATCGGGTGGCCGGCTATGCGCGGCACGTCCTGCTGGACATGAACAAGCTGGCCAAGGCGGCCGGCTCGGCTCGGGCCGCCAACATCATCACGCTTGGAGCCGGCTCGCTGTTCATGGAGATGGACGCTCAGGAGTTGGAGGACGGCGTCGCCGAGATGTTCGCCGCCAAGGGTGACAAGATCGTCGGGATCAACCGGCGAGCCTTCCGTATCGGCCGCAACGCCGCCGCCGCCTATCGCGACGGACTCGGGCAGGGTGGCACCTCGCGGGCCGTGCGCGAGTGGATCGACAGCCTGTCGGACGAAGAACTGCTTAGCGCGGAGGCCCCGACTCCGCCCCCTTTTGAATCGGCCGACGTGCTCGCTGACCGGCTAAGTGGAGCCGAGGCGGCCGCGTTTGAGCAGAACCTCTTTCGGGCCTACGAGCTGGATCGCCGGCCGCTCTACGAATACGAGGTTTATCAGCTCGTGGACTCGGTCGGGGCCATCACCGCCACCATG
>CAZUCH010000408.1:0-3404 GCA_964619045.1 uncultured Planctomycetales bacterium
CATCGGCGGCTTTGTGGGGTGGGGACCGCCGATACCATCGGCGGCTTTGTGCTAGGGTTTCACCGATCTGACTGCGGCGATGAATCGGGCGATCTTCTCGGGACACTTGATGCCAGGTTCGCTTTCGACGCCGCCGGAGACATCGACACCCCAAGGACGAACGCGGCGAATGGCCGAGCGGACATTGAGGGGCGTCAGACCGCCGGCGAGGATCAGCGGCGGCGCACCGTCGAGGGCGCCGGCCTTGCGAGCGCCGGTGACGAGATCCCAATCGAATCGCCGGCCGGTTCCGCCGCGCTCTCGCGTGGAATAGGCATCGAGCAAAATCGCCTGGACTCCCGCTTGGGCGAAGACGGCCGCCGCTTCCACGAATGCCCGATCCCGAACGCGCAGGCCCTTGGTCACACGAAGACCGGCCAGCTTGGCGATGAACGCCGGCGTCTCGTCGCCGTGCAGTTGGACCTCGCTGAGACCCGTCTTGATGACGGTGCCTACGACCGTCGAGGCCCGCGCATTGACGAACACGCCGACGGCTGAGACATACGGCGGCAGCGCGGCGACGATGCGCCGGGCTTGAGCGATGGTGACCTGTCTCGGTGATTTGGCAAAGACCAGACCGATGGCGTCGGCGCCCGCGTCCGCCGCGGCCAGTGCGTCTTGCGCCCTCGTGATGCCGCAGATCTTGATGCGCACGGTTTCGCTCCGTTTGCGTCCTGTTCGCCCGGTGCGTCCAAGCGTAACATGGGCGGTCGCACGATGAAACCCAAGAAGGAACGCCATGCCCAAGGACTGGGTCATCTCGCCACCGTGGTCCGGCCGCGGCGCGCTCGCCGCCGCACTGGGCGTCTCGCCGGTCGTGGCGCAGGTTCTGCACAACCGAGACATCAGCGACGAGACCGCCGCGAGGCAGTTTCTCAATCCGCGGATGCTGGACATCCACCCCCCCGAAGCCATGCCCGCCACGGGCCCTGCCGCCGAGCGCATCGCCGCCGCGATCGAGGCCGGCGAGAAGATCGTCGTTTTCGGCGACTACGACGTCGACGGGATCACGGGCGTGTCGATTCTCTGGCACTGCCTCACGCTCGCCGGGGCCGACGTCGATTTCTACATTCCGCATCGACTCGAAGAAGGTTACGGCGTCAAGAGTGAGGCCGTCGACGAGTTGGCCGACAGCGGCGTCAAGCTCATCATCACCGTCGACTGCGGCGTGACGGCGATCGAGCCTGCCGCGCATGCCAAAGCCCGCGGGATAGACGTCATCATCACCGATCACCACGCCGCCCACACGGACGAGGCAGGCAATGTTCAATTGCCCGATGCGCTGCTCGTCCATTCCGGCATCTCGGCCTCGGGCGACGCTCCGTATCCCAACCCGCACCTCTCCGGCTCGGGCGTCGCGCTCAAGCTGGCCTGGGCCGTGGCTCAGCGTCTGAGCGGGTCACAGAAGGTCTCAGCCGCCTATCGCGAATTCCTTGTCGACGCAACGGGTCTGGCGGCCTTGGGCATTGTCGCCGACGTCGTCCCCCTGATCGGCGAGAACCGCATCCTCACGCATCATGGCCTCAAGGGCCTCGCGCAAAGCAAACTGCCCGGCGTCCGAGCACTCATCCGGGCTGCCGGTCTTTCGGGCAAGACGCTGGACGGCTTCGACATCGGTTTCAAACTCGCCCCGCGTCTCAATGCGATCGGCCGCCTGGGTCATGCCCGACTCGCCGTCGAGCTTCTGACCCGGGCCGACGAGGCCACGGCCGCACGAATCGCCGAGAACCTCGAACAGCAGAACAAGGCCCGCCAAGCGTTGCAGCGAAAGATCGCGGCCGAGGCGTTGGCGATGGTTGTCGCACAGGGACAAGACGCCGACAACGTCCGGGGCATCGTGCTGGCGTCGAAAGACTGGCACGCCGGCGTCATCGGCATCGTCGCGAGCCGGGTAACGGAGGAGTTCGGCCGACCGACCGTGATGATCGCCATCGGGGATGGCATCGGCCAGGGATCGGCCCGGAGCATTCGGCACTTTCCCCTGCACGAGGTCTTCGCCGACTGCCGCGAGCATCTCATCAGCTATGGCGGCCATGCCATGGCGGCGGGGCTGCGGCTGGCGGCGGACAAGATCGACGACTTCCGAACGGCCTTTCAGAATCGCGCGGGCCAGCTCCTGACGCCTGCCGATCTGCGGCCGAAACTCAAGATCGACGACGTGATCGGCCTAAACGAGTTGAATGAGAAACTCGTCGCCGACTTGGCTCGCATCGCGCCCTTCGGGGCGGGTAACCCGACGCCGCGCCTGGCGACCGATTGGGTCGAGGTCGCCGGCGAGCCGAGGACCGTCGGGGCCGGCGGCTCGCACTTGCAGGTCAGCCTGTCGGAGGGTGGCCGGCGCTGCAAAGGCATCGCGTTCGGCATGGGCAAGTACGCGGACGCCCTGATGGACCATCGCCGATGCCGCGTCGCCTTTCGGCCGATCTTGAACGAATGGAAGGGCAGGACAACGGTCGAGATGCAGATCCATGACTTTCAGTTTCCGGAAGCGTGACAGATGATCGACAAGCCGCCACGCAAACCCCCTCCGGCGACACCGCCTCTTCAAGCCCACGAATCGCCGGGTGCCCCACTCCTTCCAGGGGTGGGGGACGGATTCCGCAACCCCCCAAGCACTGGCCGAACGAGTTTAGCCGCCGCGGGCGTCCTGGCCCTGGCGATTCTCATCATCGCGGGCCCCGGCCTCACCACCGGCGGACTCGGCTGGTCCGACGCGCCGCAGCATGTCGGCGGCGGCGTCTTCGTCCTCGAGTTCTGCAAGAACCTGCCGTTGGACCGACCCCTGGCGTGGGCCGAGCGCTTCTACCTCGACTACCCTTCGGTCGGGCTCATCGTCTATTGGCCGCCAGGCTTCGCGGCTGCCTTGGCGGCGGCGTTCGCACTGTTCGGCGTTCATATTGTTACGGCGCGTCTGACGGTGATGCTGTTCGCCTTTGCGGCTGGCTGGCTGATGTTTCGGCTTGGGCGGCGATGGTTCGGCGATGCGACGGGTTTGCTGGCGGCCCTGCTGCTGATCACGTGTCCGCACGGAGCGCTGTGGCTCAACGACGTGATGCTGGAGTGGCCTGCGACGTTCTGGATTCTGCTGACCGTGTGGGCCTATCAGAAGGACCGCGACCGGCCCAAGGCCCGATGGGCGATGCTCGCCGCCGCCGCCTGGGTCGCTGCCTTTCTCACGAAGCAGACGGCCGGCTTCATCATGCCCGTCTTGCTTGTCCACGCACTGTTCAGCGCGTCCGCGAAAAGAGCGAACGGCCTGGGTGCCCCACCCCTTCCAGGGGTGGGGGACGGATTCCGCAGCTCTCCAATTGTCGGTGGAACCAGCTTAGACGCCGCTCGCCCGTCGTACTTCCGCAGGCCGGCGC
>CAZUCH010000409.1:0-3398 GCA_964619045.1 uncultured Planctomycetales bacterium
GTGACGATCTGCGAGGATATGTGGAGCAAAGAGGAGATGCGGGGGCAGCCGCTGTATGCGTGTGATCCGGTTGGCGAGTTGGTTGCCGCGGGGGCGCAGGTTGTTGTGAATGTGTCGGCCTCGCCTTACTTCTTGGGCAAGCACGATCTGCGTTTGAAGTTGATGTCGGAGCACGCGCGGCGTCATGGGGTGCCGATGTTGTTGGCTAATCAGGTGGGCGGGAACGATGAGCTGATTTTTGACGGCGGTAGTTGCGTGGTTGACGAGCGCGGGGAGCTGGTTGGTCAGGCGCGGGCGTTTGAAGAGGATATGCTGGTTGTAGACCTCGATGATCTGGCGGCTACGCGGCGGGAGGATCATCCATCCGGGGCGGCGAACGTACATGACGCACTGGTGATGGGGTTGCGGGACTACTTGCGCAAATGCGGCTTCAAGTCGGTTGTGATCGGCTTGTCGGGCGGCATCGACTCGGCGGTGGTAGCGGCGCTGGCGACGGCCGCGTTGGGGCCCGAGCACGTGCATGGGGTGGCGATGCCTAGTCGCTATAGCAGCGATCATAGCTTGGCGGATGCGCGCCGGCTCGCGGAGAATCTCGGAATCCGCTACTCGGAGATCGGGATTGAGCCGCCGCACTTGGCGTTCGAGGGCATCTTGCGCGAGCATCTAGAGGGCGGTTCGGCGGGGGTTGCCGAAGAGAATATTCAGGCGCGCAGCCGGGGCGTGATTCTGATGGCGCTGTCGAATAAGTTCGGTAGCCTGCTGCTGACGACCGGGAACAAGAGCGAGCTGGCGGTTGGCTACTGCACCTTGTACGGAGACATGGCGGGCGGGCTGGCGGTCATAAGCGATGTGCCGAAGACGATGGTGTACGAGATTGCGGGGGAGGTTAATCGGCGGGCCGGACGGGATGTGATTCCCCGGAATACGATTACCAAGCCGCCCTCGGCGGAGCTCAAGCCCGACCAGACGGATCAGGATTCACTGCCGCCGTACGAGATCCTGGATGAGATTCTGGAGCGTTATGAGGTGCGCTTGGAGAGTCGGGAGGAGATTGTGGCGGCGGGATTTGACGCATCGGTGGTGGCGGATGTCTTGCGCAAGATTCAGATCAACGAGTACAAGCGTCAGCAGGCGGCCTTGGGCCTGAAGGTGACGTCGCGCGCGTTTGGATTTGGGCGGCGGGTGCCGATTGCGGCTCGGCATCCCGGGTAGTGTGATGCTACTGGTGGAATTGGCGCGTGGAAGCGGCGATATCGCGCCAACTCAGGTTGCGGGCTTCGTCGAGCGCGCGGCAGCGGATATCTGTGATTTGCCAGTCGTCGATTACGCGCTGGAAGGTGATTGCCCAGGTTGAGGGGAAATGCATGGGGATTCCGGCGACCTGGATTTCGGCAGTGTAGGCGGCGATGGCGGTGAAACGGTCGGCGGCGCTTGGTTCGATGTGCAGGCGGGTGCGCCGGGCCCAGAGGATGTCGGTCTGTCGCAAGCGGTCGGCTACGAACCTCAGGAAGGCGTCGCGGTCCAGGTTGTCGGTTTGGAATGAGGGGGCCAAAGCGGCTTGTAGCGCCGTGGTGCGCCCGGCGATCAGGTCGGCGGCGATGGCGTCGAGGGTCTGGCCGGCGTGTTCGCGCTTGGTGACGACGAGCGTCTGGAGTGTGAAGAGAATGATCGAGGCTGCCAGGCCGACCAGGAGGGGGCGCGGATTGCCGCCGCGGCGCCAGTGGACCAGTAGTGCGAACAGTGTGGTGCCCAGCGGGATGGCGAGCGCGAGTTTTGATTCGAGGAGGATCCAGGTTAGCCAGCTCATTGTGTCGCTCCTGATGCGGAACGCTAGCAGGTTGGTGGGGCTGGTGTCAATAGGCGGTCTTGGCTGCAATCTGCTGTTGGAATGGCGCGGCGCGCGGCGGAACAATCGCTTATAATCCCGCCAGAGCCTTGGTCGGTTACCAGGATCGGAACAGCTAGTGGATACGTGGAAGAAATTCGATCAGAACGTCATCACGCATAGTGCGGCTCATCATCTGATGGCGATTGATGCCTTGATTAGCAAGCTGGGCTATGCGCGGGTGTCGGATATTGCCCGGCAACTGAACATCACGCGCGGGAGCGTGTCGATCTCGCTTCGGCCGTTGAAGAAGGCTGGGCTGGTTGATCAGGATGAGAATCGGCACGTACGGCTGTCTGAGACGGGGCAGGCGCTGGTCGAGGCGGTGAAGACCAAGCGGCAACTGCTGCAGCGGCTGTTGTCGGAAGTGCTGGGCGTGAAGCCCGAACAGGCGGAGATTGATGCCTGTAAGCTCGAGCACCTGGTGAGCAACGCAACGGCGCAACGGGTGTTGTCGTTCTTGCGGTTCCTGGATTCGAACGCCGGGCGCGGGCGCGAGTTTGTGGAAGCTTGGCGGGCAGGGATGGATTCATGTGAGCGGTCGCCGGAGTCGTGTGCGACTTGTGATGATGAGTGCCTGATCGAGAAGGTCGATGGTGACGAGAACGAGAGGAGTCGGCAGTGAGCACTTTGTCGCCAGAGGGATTGATCCAGGAACTGAATCACCTGTTCGCGGAGGAGGTTGAGGCGGCGCTGCGTTATCTGCACTTGGCGCATGCGCTACGGGGGACTGATACGCTGCTGGTGGGGCCGGTGATGATGCGTGGATTTCAGGAGACGATTGCGCATACCGAGGTGATCGCGCGGAAAATACGGTCGTTGGGGGCGGTGCCGAAGCTTGAGCTGAGTATATCGCTGGAGCCTTCGCCGCTGGATGGGAGGGAGGCGCTGGAGATGGCGTTGACTTTTGAGGAGGCGGCGCTGGAGGCGTATCAGGACGCGCTGCGGCGTGTGGATGGGGATATTCCCATGGAGGAGTTCTTGCGCTCGCAGATTGTGGTGGAGTCGGAGCACGTGGCGGAGTTGAAGCAGTTGCTGGTGGAATAGCGGGGGCGGCTCTGAGCCAGAGGGTTAGAAGTTGCTCCAACGGATGGCGCGGTAGGCGATGGTGTAGCGGCGGAACCAGAGCAGGACCAGGAGGAGGGTGCCGAGCATTATTGCCAGCGGTTCGGCGGGGAGGCTGAAGAGGAGGGGGTGGTAGCCACTGAAGCCGAGGAGTTCGGTGATCCATGTGTCGGAGATCGCGAAGGTGAGGGCAAGCACGCTCCATAGGCAGAGGAAGACCCAGAGATAGGATGTCTCGTAAGCCATCACTCGGGCGGCCCACGCGAAGTCTGGCAACTCGCGTTTGATGAGCCACCAACTGGCGATCAGGGCTGCGATTACGCGGTGGGCTGCCCAGCAGATGCAGACGCCAAGGAGCATCATCGTGGGGAGTATGACGCTAACCTCGGGGAAGAGCCAGCGGAGGGAATCAACGAAAATATGCCAGCCTGGGGCGATGGCCGTGAAG
>CAZUCH010000410.1:0-3368 GCA_964619045.1 uncultured Planctomycetales bacterium
CCAATATTGTGGATAACCATATCTTTGTTTTTGGCGGAAACGGGGGTATGGCGCCAAGTATATGGCGCTGACTGATGAAGAACCAGAGACCCAGTGGAGGAGTCAACACTCCCGCCGCCCTGGAGAAGCTGGCCGACGAACTCGCCCGCCAGCCCGAGTTCGCACTCGACACCGAAACCACCGGCGTCGATCCCATCGATTGCGAACTGGTCGGCCTATGCCTGGCCTGGGAGGTCGGCCGCGGCTACTACATCCCCGTGCGCGGCGTCTACGGTAACACGCTCGATCTTGATCTTGTCCGCAAGCACATTGGCCCGATTCTGGCCGATAGATCGAAGCTCAAGGTCGGCCAGAACCTCAAGTACGACCTGAATGTGCTGCACAATGCCGATCTGCCGGTCGCCGGCCCGCTCTTCGACACCATGATCGCAGCGTTCGTGCTCGACCCGACGCGCGGCTCGTACGGCCTGGACAAGCTCGTCTTCCAACTGCTCGGCCACCAGATGATCCCGATCACCGACCTGATCGGTAAGGGCAAGCAGCAGCTTCGCATGGACCAGTTGCCGGTCGAGCACGTCGCCGAATACGCGGCCGAAGATGCCGACTACACGTGGCGTCTCAAGCAGCTCTTCGAGCCTCAATTCGCGCCGCTCGACCTGGACCGCCTGTTCTACGACATCGAAATGCCTCTGGTCTCCGTCCTGACCGCCATGGAGCGCCACGGCATCAGCCTGGACACCGAGTTCTTGCGCCAAATGGGCGGCGAAATGGCCACCCGCTTGTCCAAGATCGTCGATGAAGTACACGCTCTGGCGGCGAAGAGCTTCAACCTGGATTCCCCCAAGCAGCTCGCCGAGATCCTCTTCGACAAGTTCGGATTCCGCGTGGTCCGCAAGACCAAGACCTCACGCTCGACCGACGCCGACACCCTCGACATCCTTCGGCGAGAGACCTCGCACCCCATTTTCGACCTTCTTCTCGAATACCGCGAAACCCAGAAGCTGCGCGGCACATATGTCGATGCGCTGCCCAACGACCTCAGTCGCCGCACCGGTCGAATCCACACCAGCTACCACCAGACCGGCACCGTCACCGGCCGGCTCTCCAGCAGCGAGCCCAATCTCCAGAACATCCCGATTCGCACCGCCGCCGGCCGACGAATCCGTCAGGCCTTCATTCCCCGCACCCCGGACGAAGTGCTGTTGGTCGCCGACTATTCGCAGGTCGAACTGCGTGTCCTGGCACACTACTGCGAGGACGAAGCGCTCATCCAGGCCTTTGTCGAGGACCAGGACATCCACGCATTCGTAGCCGCCCAGGTTAACGGCGTCCCCATCGACGAAGTGACCAAGGAGATGCGCGGCCGCGCCAAGGCCGTTAACTTCGGCATAGTCTACGGCCAGACCGCATTCGGTCTCGCCCAGACCACCGGCATGACCCGCGCCGCCGCCCAGATCTTCATAGATGATTATTTTGGCCGCTATCCACGCATCCGCGCCTTCATTGACGGCTGTGTAGCGACCGCCAAGCGCGACGGTTTCGTACGCACGATCCTCGGCCGCCGCCGCCCCATCAGCAACCTGGATTCCCGCAACGCCAACATCCGCGCCCAGGCCGAGCGTTTCGCAGTCAACACGGTCATTCAGGGCTCTGCCGCCGACCTGATAAAGGTTGCGATGATCCGCCTGCACGCCCGCATTACCGACGAGCGCCTTCCGCTGCGTGTTTTGCTCCAGGTCCACGACGAGTTGGTCTGCGAGACGCCGCGTTCCGACGCCGACGCCATGACTGAAATCGTCCGCACGGTCATGACGGGCGCCATGGACCTGCGCGTTCCCCTCAAGGTAGACGTTGCCACCGGCGAAAACTGGCTCGAAGCCAAGTAGGAGCCGCCACAATGGGCCGTCGCTTGGCTGCTCGCAAGCCTTGCCCCCATCTACCAACCCGGGATAATGTGCTGGTGCCGGGTGCCCCACCCTTGAGTTGGGTACCCCCCCGTGTGGGACCGGTTTTCAACCGGTCAGTAGCCGGGTGCCCCACCCTTGAGCTCAGCGGAGGGTGGGGGACGGACAAGTGACCTCCTGCGCTCAGAGCTCCCATGTTCCGACGCTTTCGCCACAAGTTGTTCCTCTCGCTGGCCCTGGGCATCATCGCCAGCGGCGCACTGGGCGTGCTCGTCGAACCCAGCGCCTGGCGCGCCATCCTGATTTGCACGCTCGGTTCATCGCTTGTGGCAATGCTCTGCGGTCGCGTAGCGCGGCGCCACCTCCACGCCACGCTCGGCCGCCTTCGCCGCGTCGCCGACGACGTCGGTCACGGCCGCCCGGCGCCCACCCTTGAAGCCAACCCCGGCGACGACATGTACAAGCTGTCCGCCGCCGTAAACCTGCTCGCCGTCCGCCTGGCGGATGCCGCGCGCGAGGAACAGCGCCTCCACGAGCAGTTACGGCGCCGAGAGCGGCTCGCGTTTCTCGGCGAATTGGCCGCCAGCGTCGCCCACGAAGTCAACAATCCGCTTGATGGCGTCCAGAACTGTGCCCGCATCCTACGCCGTTCTGGGCAAGACCCCCGCCGAGCCGCGCAGATGCTCGACCTGATCGACGGCGGCCTGGAGCGCATCGAGCTAATCGTCCGGCGGCTGCTCACGCTCGCGCGCGAGCACGTCGTCCGCCCGACCGAGGCCCGCGTCGGTACGATTGTGGACCAGGCGATCAAGGCGGTCGAGTCCAAGGTCGAGGCGCGCGAGATTACGATCGTCAAGAACATCGAGGCCGCCGATGACCATGCCGCGGTCGATGAGGCCTTGCTGGAGCAGGTGTTCGTAAACCTGTTGACAAACGCCGCCGACAGCATGACTTCGGCGGGGACGCTGACGTTGTCCATTCGGCGCGAGACGGTAGGGCAGGGCGGTTCGGACACCCAGTGTTTCGTTTGCGTCGACGTGGCCGACAGCGGCGAAGGAATCCCCGAGGACGTCCTCCCCCACATCTTCGAGCCATTCTTCACAACCAAGACCGGAGGTAAGGGCACCGGCCTGGGTTTGTCGATCGCGGCCCGCATAGTAGACGCCCACCACGGAACGTTGAGCGTAGCCCCCAGCGACACCGGCGGCACAACCTTCACGGTCCGAATCCCGGCCCACGCAACAACTACCAACTCCGCCCAAACCCCGGAGATACCAGCGGCGACCTCCGCCAGCGACTGACCAGACACGCCGCCAACTCGCCGTTCAGAATCAAGCGAGAGGCCAGAGGCCCTTCCATTTCGCGGCGGTGGACCGCACAATCGCCGGCTAAGCCGCGGGTTGGCGGCGGCTGTCGATGATATGCTCAAAGGACCGGCATGGACGGAATCATCAATCTCAACAA
>CAZUCH010000411.1:0-3362 GCA_964619045.1 uncultured Planctomycetales bacterium
GGGCTGTATTAGTGTGACGGGTTTCGGGGCCGAGGCATTCACTGATTTCGGGGGGGGGCCGCCATTACCACTGTTGCCGCCATTACCACCATTACCGCCACTACCGCCGTTGCCGGGCTTTGTCGGGCCGATTGGTCGATCGACGGGGGTGGTTGCCGGCCGGTGCGGTGCCGGATTGGGGTTGTCGAGTTCGGCCAAATTGATTTCGCCTAGGAGGAGGTTGTGGAGGCCGAAGCGTTCCTTGGCCTTCATGTACTTCTTGAGGGCGCACGCCAAGCCGTCACCGAGGGACGTGATTCGTCCGGCACGGGTCGGGACTTGGAGTGATGAGCCGATGCCCTCAAGCTGCTTGATGACCAGTCGAAGTCGGCCGCCGGAGCGCAGCCAGAGTGAGATCATTCGGCAGATGGCCTCGAGGTCGCTGTTGGCGACGTCGCCGCCCTTCCCGAGCTGGGCGAAGACCTCGAGCTCACGATCGGCGCGCGGGTCGACGGTGATCTTGACGTGCATATTGCCGAAGGGGGTCATCTGGCGGATGCGCAGGCCACTGACAATCTCGGGCAGGTCCATGGGCTCGATGCGCGGCATGAGGGTGCCGGGGGGCGGTGCGACCGCGGGCGTGGGCTCGGTGGCGGGAGTCTGCTGAACGACCTCCGTTACCGCAGCCCGCGCCGCGCCCGCTTCAGGCAACACCTCGCTCACGTTCATCTCCCGGCGTTTTATCTCGCCGGCTGGTTTCTCGGCGGTCGCACTGTCGGCCTTGTCCTTCTTCAACTCCATGGGTTGTAACGGGCGGCAGCCGTCGCGATAGACCGTCACGCCCTTGCAGCCCATGTCGTGGGCCATGGCGTAGATCTTGGCGACATCCTCGCGCGTTGCGTCGTTCGGGAAATTGATCGTCTTGCTGATCGAGGCATCGCAGTGGCGCTGGAAGGCGGCTTGCATCCGCATGTGCCAATCGGGGGCAATGTCGTGGGCGCATACGAACACGCGCTGGACGTCGTCGGGCACCTCGTCGAGCTTGGCGATCGTTCCTTCACGGGCTATGCGCTCGATCATCTCATCGCTGTGGAAGCCGCGTTCGCTGGCCACATCGAGGAACGTGTCGTTGACCTCGATCATGGGCTTGTGGCCCTGTTTGTGGTCGCGCAGCACGTTGCGCATGAACGCTAGCGAGAAGAGGGGCTCGATCCCGCCGGAACAGTTGGCGATGATGCTGATGGTGCCGGTGGGGGCGATGGTGGTGACGGCGGCGTTGCGCATCACGCGGTTCTCGCGCGTGTGCCAGGTGCTGCCCTGCCAATTCGGGAAACAGCCGCGCTCGCGGGCCAGTTGCTCGCTGCTGTTGTGTGCTTCGTCGTTGATGAACTTCATGAAGCGCTCGCCCCACTCGATACCGGCTTCGCAGTTGTAGGGGATGCCAAGCTTGTAGAGCGCGTCTGCGAATCCCATTACGCCGAGGCCGATCTTGCGGTTGTCGTGGCAGATTCGCTCGATCTCGCGCAGGGGGTAGTTGTTGGCGTCGATGACGTTGTCGAGGAAACGGACGGCGATGTCGACGGTGCCGCGCAGCGAATCCCAATCGACCTCGGGGGTTCCCGACTCCCCGTTGCGTACGAAGATGCCCAGGTTCAGGCTGCCGAGGTTGCAGGCTTCGTAGGGCAACAAGGGCTGCTCGCCGCAGGGGTTGGTGGCCTCGATGCGGTCGATTTGTGGGGTTGGGTTGTGCTCGTTGACGCGGTCGATGAAGACGACGCCGGGCTCGCCGGTCTGCCAGGCATTGCTGACTATGATGTCCCAGATATCGCGTTTGGTGTAGACCTCGCCGCGCAGCTCTTCAGGGATATCACCCGACAAGCGCGGGGTTGTGAAGTACATTTCGCGGCTGTTGGGCCTGACGGGTTCGACGCACTCGATCTCGACCAGATCCCGGATGTTGTACTTCCAGATGTCGATGTTGCGATGAATCACGAAGGCCTTGCCGTTGCGGGGGTTGCGCATCACGTGCGGCGAATCTGGATCGGCGCGAAAATCGGCCATCCAGGAGTTGGTCACCTTCACGGAGATGTTGTAGTTGTTGAACTGGTCGAGCTTCTGCTTGGCGTAGAGGAACTTGAGGATGTCGGGATGATGGATGTACATCATGCCCATGTTGGCGCCGCGGCGGAAAGCGCCCTGCTGGATTGCGCTGGTCGCCTCGCTGAAGGCTCGCCAGAAGCTTATGGGGCCGCTGGTGGTTCCGCCGCTGGACTTGATGAAATCGCCGGTGGGGCGCAGCTCGTCGAAGGCGAAACCGGTGCCGCCGCCGGCCTTCTGGATTAGTGCGGTGTGCTTGATGGTGTTGAAGATGTCGACGACCGAGTCGCGTACGGGGAGGACGAAGCAGGCTGAGAGCATGCCCATCTCGCGTCCGGCGTTCATCAGGGTGGGAGAGTTGGGCATGAAACGCCCAGAACACATCAGGCTGTAGAAGCGATCCTCCCAGAGTTGCCGCTGGGTGGCGCTGGTGCCGTATTGGGTCTCGATGGCGGCGATGGTGTGGGCCACTCGCCGGAAGAGGTCGGCGGGCTTTTCGAGACACTTCCCCCGCTCATCTTTCTTCAAGTAGCGGGCCTCTAACACCTTACGGGCGTTCGGCGTCAGGACTGGTTCATCCATGAACTCTTGCGTCTTGTCCGGTGCGAGGGACATCCCTGAACTCCTATTTCGAGGATGTTACGTATTGACAATAAAACCGGCGGAGCGACCGAGGATCGAGGCGCCGATTGGGGTTTCCCAGCTCATTACTTGCGGCCCCCACATTTAGGGGGCAACTTGGACTATAGCCCAAGATATGGTGGTCGTCAAAGCATTTTCGGACCTAACTTGCTTTTGCCCTAACTCACACAACCACAACGGGTTGTGGCGTGTTCACAAAAAGGCACAACATGATGTGCGAGGGCACCACCGAGCGGGCACGGAGGGCCGCCGGGGCGAACATTATACGAACATCCGGGCCAGCGTCGAGGGGGCGAATGCCTGAGATGCTGGGGTTTGGGGCTATCGCGTCTTGAGGGTCAACGGTGTGCTATCAGGCTGGTATCTGGGTGGTTGGCCTTCCCCGGCCTCGTCCGAGCACAGCGAGAGGAAGGGCCGGACTCCATCGCGGCATAACGGCGACGCTCGGCCATGGCCGTGGGGCCGTAGGTGGGAGTGACTCGCGCCCCCTTACCGCCCCCCTGCCGCTATCGACCGCCTTCGACGGGCCGGGGCTGCGGGCAACGTCCAGGGCGACGTGGGAAGCGCCCAGCACGACGTGGGGAGCGTCCAGCAGCCCCCCCCGGCGGGCCGAGGACAACCTGGAAGGGGTCAAGAAGGCGGTT
>CAZUCH010000412.1:0-3333 GCA_964619045.1 uncultured Planctomycetales bacterium
CCTCGACCGACTCGCTTGACACGTACCGCATCATAGATGCGTCTTGACGCACCAAAGCCGAAGCGGCGGCGTGCCCCCGAGCAGGATGATGCGTCAAGGCGCATCCTACGAACTCAATCCAGCCAGCGCTTGTCCTTCAGCTTCTTGGGCAGGTATTCCTCGGTGATGAAGCTGAAGTGCTTGTTGGAGAGCGCCTCCAGCTCGAGCTTCACACCCAACGCCTCCATGTACTTGATCTCCCGCTGCCAGGCCGCCTTTGCGAACCATGGGTAATTCCGAATCTCACGCGCTCGCCGACGATCCTCGGTCGTCAGCGGCATCGGCACGTGCGACGGAATGTCGAATCGCTCGGCGTCGAAACTGCTCATGCCGATGAACCGCGCCGCCGGGATCGCCATTCGCTGGCTCTCGAACGCCAGGTTGATCGAGCCCTGTTTGACCACGCTGTAGATGTAGTAGCCCCACGGGTCATTATCCACCAGCACGTACACCGGCAAGCCCAACTCCTGATGCATCCGAAACACCAGCCGCCGAACGCCCCGCGGCGGCTGACCTCCGCCATGGACAATCATGCACTGGTTGCGTTCCCAGAAGCGGTCTTTGTTGAAGCGCTGCCAGATGGCCCCCTTCTCGATCAGCAGGATGAACTTGGCCTGGCTCTTGATGAACTTGATCACGTCGGCTTCGACGATACTCGGCACCGCCCAACCGCCCGAACCCATGCTCGACAGGCTGATCGTGTCGCCGTTATCAACGATCGTCATCGGACCGACCATCGCGCCCTTGGTCTCGGCGTGTACGCCCAGCTCCTCGCGCAGAGCGGCGACAGCTACCTCGATATCCTCGATAATCGGGTCCGACTCCGACTGGTCGTTGAAGATCAACTCCTTGGCGGGCTTGCCGTCGCTCGACTTGATCGGCACCTTTAGGTTGTAGTACAGGTCGCGGATGCTGGTCGAGTCTTGCGCGTCGATCAGCCGTTTGCAGACCTCGGCCACGCGGATCGTCTGCATGAATTTCTTGGCCTGGCTGCCCTCGCCCTTGCGCCGCCCCAGCAAGCTGAAGAAGAATCGCCGCTGTTTGCCGTCCATCAGCTCAATAATGCGCTTCTGCTTGTTGAACCGAACATTGCTGAGTGTGCGCGACGGGATATCGACGTAGGGGTCTTCGCGCTCATGCACGATCGACGAAATCCCCTTGGCCAGCTTGATAATCCGCTCGCCGGCGGCGGCCCGATCACGTTTGCCGGCCCGCCGAGCGGTCTTCTTCGTCGCACTTTTCGCCTTGGCCAAGCTCCGCTCCAGTCGCCACCACCGATCCATCCCCCGCCAATGCGCCGAGAATAGCCCGATACGCGGCCCGTGGAAAGCCAATGTCGTGGATCAGGCCGAGAGCATCCAACCTTGACAGGGAACTGCCACAGGAGTAAATCCACGCGATGCGAGGGCGTCAGGGCATCTGGTTCCGGCTCGTCCCCGCCTGGAGGCAAACACAATGAAGGTCCCGCTGCTCGACCTACGCGCACAATTGCAGACCATCGAAGCCGAGGTGAAGGCCGCCGTCATGGAGGTCGTAAATTCCACCCGCTACGTCGGGGGTCCCAAGATCGACGAACTCGAACGACAAATCGCCGAATACGTCGGCACAGGCTACGGCGTGGGCGTCACATCCGGCACGGACGCCCTCCTGGTCTCGCTCATGGCCATCGGCGTCGGACCGGGCGACCTGGTCCTCACCACGCCTTACTCGTTCTTCGCCACCGCCGGCGTCGTCTCGCGACTCAACGCCACCCCCGTGTTCGTGGACATCGAGCCCGAATCCTACAACATCGACCCGAACGCCCTGGCGGCGTGGTTTGATGGCGCCGGCGCGGACAAGATCAGCAGGGTCAAGGCCATCGTCCCGGTACACCTCTACGGGCAGTGTGCCGACATGGACCCGATCATGGCGCTGGCCCGCAAACACAACATCCCGGTCGTCGAGGACGCCGCCCAGGCCATCGGAGCCTCCTACCCATCCAGCGACGGCGCGCGCAAAGCCGGGGCAATCGGCGACTTCGGCTGCTTCTCGTTCTTCCCCAGCAAGAACCTGGGCTGCGTGGGCGACGGCGGCATGGTCGTGACCAATGACCAGCGGACCGCCGACCTGCTCCGCCAACTGCGCAACCACGGCGCCGAGCCCAAGTACTACCACAAGATCATCGGCGGCAACTTCCGGCTCGATCCGCTCCAGGCGGCGGTCCTGCTCGTCAAACTGCCGCACCTGGAAAGCTGGCACGCCGGCCGGCGTCGCAACGCCGAGTACTACGACCGGAATCTGAACGTCGAGGGCGTGACCAAGCCGCGTCTGTCGTACCAGCGCGCCAATCACATTTACAACCAGTACGTGATTTCCGTCCCGCGCGACCGCGACGGGCTGCGCTCCTTCCTGACCGACAATCAAATCGGCTGCGAGGTCTACTACCCCGTGCCGTTCCACTTGCAGGAGTGTTTCGCAAGCCTGGGCTACAAGGCCGGTGACTACCCCAACGCCGAGCACGCCGCGGACCACACTCTGGCCCTGCCGATCTACTCCGAGCTAACCGACGAGATGCAGGACCACGTGATCGCCAAGATCGGAGAGTTCTACAGCCGCTAAAGCGGTTTCAAACACAACCCGTCGTGTCGCAAGCGTGCCACGGCTCTGTGAGCCGTGGGGGCCCGATTGTCTCTGTGGCTGCCAAGTGTTGATCAGGAGACTACGAGACTATGTACGTCATAGGTACGTGGCGCTTTGCCAGCATCGCCGTTGCGATCGCGTCCTCTTGTGCGGTTGCCGGCTGTCGTCCATCGACTCCGGATACCTCCGGAGACACCGAAACGGCCAGGAGTCGGCCAGACCAGATCTTGCGCTGGATGGGTCGTGGCGGTGGGTTCCAGGAAACAAACTGCGGAGGGGACTACGTCTACGCGAAGTCCGTCGAGCCGGAGATTCTCGATGTGTGGAAGTGGGAGGGGAATGCACTTCAGGAGCACAAGCACGTTCCGTTGACCACGGAGTGCGAGGCCACATGGTTCGGCCCAGACTCGTACATCTACGTCGATCTCGTCGAAGACAAGAGAAAGCGGCAAATCGACATTAAGAGCGCTTCCACAGGCAGCCAGCGCAGGCTTTCAGCGCGACCCGACGGCTGGTACTGTAGCTTGATCCAACTCAGCCGCAACGGCACCTGGGTCGGCTTCTGCCGCAGTGAGATGACGGGGGAGAATGGCCCGCCGGACTACGAATGGAAACGACCGCGCATGCGGATCGGCCTGTATAGCGCCGATATGGCGGAAGTCCTCTGGCCAGCCA
>CAZUCH010000413.1:0-3311 GCA_964619045.1 uncultured Planctomycetales bacterium
CCCCGCCACCAGCAGCACAATCATAAACTTCATCACGCTTCAATCCTCCTCAATCTCCCCACTAGCAACATGGCACCAAGCAACACGCCGGCCGATGGCTCCGGCACAACCCCAGACCGAAAGTAATCCCGATCCGTCAAACTTGCCGACCCTAGTGTGCAGTTGCCCCAAGCAACCCGCCATCCGATCTGATGCATGTTGGTGCGCCTCCGTTCCGACCCATGTCCCGCGGTGGTGCCCTCGTATGTTCATCTTATGGTCCGAGAAGCCCGCAAATCAAGCTCTTTTTTTTCGCCGCGCCGTGGCTAGGTCCAGGGCAATCGCATCGAGATCGTTCGAGCCCGCCTAACGGTGCTGTATCGCGTGCTGGGCAGTTGGAGCTTTGGCACATGCCTGGGGTTGACCGGCGATTCTGAACCAGAAACCGCAGTCCGAATTAAGATGCGATTGCCCGGCCCCCAAACCCGCTGATTCACCTCAAACACAGGAACCACGAGCCGGAATCAGCCGGGACCTCGCTGGCCGTCGACTCCACCAAACCCCCGGCGACCCCGAAGCCGGGCCGTCGGCTCGTCCACGGCGTCCTGCCAGCCGCATCGAGCATCCGCGCGGTAGTCAAAACGCGTTACGTACGGCTTGATATCAAGTAGCGGCGTCCCATCCAGGATATCGACGTCTTCCAGATGCAACACGTTCGCCTCGCGTTTGACCAGGCGGACCAGGCTGAAACCGATCGGGTTTGGGCGACAAGGTGCCCGGGTGGCGAACACGCCGTGCGTCGCATCCTCGAGAAACGGCTTGACAATGAGTCGTGGGGCCGCCGCCTTGTGAAACCAGTAGATCAGGAATATGTGCGAGAAGCCCTCCAGATCCCGCAGGTCGTCCGCGTATTCGGGGAGAATCTCGGCCCGTCCGCTAACACCCTCGGCGTAGACCGGCTGAATCGGGGTGGCCGCCGCCTGACTGTGAGGGCTGCGAATCACACCGATCGGCCGTAGTATCATGGGCTGCAGTTCGTTTTCCGTGTCAGACATCATCCTCTCCCATGGGTTGTTCGCTCAACCTCCACTCCGCCGAATCCGACGCCGGAGCGCCAACAGCTCTTTGAAGGCCCGCAGCACGACCCCCAGATTGGCGCCCGTCTGCTCGCCGGCCGCTCGGGGATAGTGGTGGACCCCCACCTGCGCGATCCGGCACCCCAAATACCGCGCCTTGGCGAGCATCTCCGCGTCAATCAGGGCCCCCTGGCTCCACATCTCGATCCGCGTCAGGAACGTCCGCGGGTAGATCTTGAACGCGCAGTCGATGTCCCGCAATCGCAATCCGAACACCAGGTTGACCAACGCCGACCAGGCCCACCCATTCAGCTTGCGAATCACCGGATCCTGGCGATCGAGGCGGTAGCACGACACAACTTCATGCGTTTCCAGCAACGGCACCAGGCGCGGCAACTCCCCCAGGTCGAACTGCCCGTCTCCGTCGGTATAGAAAACCCAATCCTTGGTAGCCGCCCGAAAACCGCTTCCCAGCGCCCCGCCGTAGCCCAGATTCGGGTTATTATGCACCACCCGCACCTCGTCGATCTCGCCCGCCAACCGATCGGCGATTTCGCCCGTACGGTCGCGGCTACCGTCGTTGATTATCAGCACTTCGAGATCGTCCGCGACCTGCCTCCCGACCTCCAGCGCCGCACGCGTCACGCGCTCGACGTTAGCCTCCTCGTTGTAGCACGGGAACATGATCGTCAGCGACAGCGGCTTAAACGACGGCCGATCCACTCTACCCAACTCCTGAACCAAACATCCCGCGCCAGACCTTGTGCTCCACCGCACCTGAAGCGATTGGGTGCCATGCCCACGGCTCTTCGCGTGGGCATGAGCACGCCGACGCAAACAGCCGTCGGCGTGGCACCCGAGCCATCCCTCAGTGCCCGCACGACAGGGCACTAGCGGCTAAGTATTACTCGCAGCGGCAAACACACCGGCGTCAGCGCCCCCGTACTCGCCGTGTACACCTGCAGCTCACGCTTGCCGGGCGCGACTCTAACCGCCGAAAGGTCCAGTCGCAACGTCAGCACGTCACCGGGTGCCGGCCGTAGTCGGTACGCGTCGGCAAACGGCCCTTCCTCATCGAGCATGCGGTAGGCGATGGGTTCACCGTCCAAACGCACCAGTGGCGTCACCAGCACACTAGTCGCACCGCGGTTCTCGATTGTGATCACGCCATCCCACTGCCCCGAGCGATATTGCACGCCATCTTCCGACACAACGTCTGTCAGGCTCAGCGTATCCGGCCCCTTAATCCGCACATCGAGCGTCGGCTGGGCAGGCTCGGGACCGCTGCCAACGGCCACACGCCGCACGCCGTTGTCGGGCAGGTCGAACGCAAGCCGGCACTCCCACATATCCGCCATCTCGACCAGCTTCGCCAGGCGTGCCCCATGGCACCACGGTCGATGATTACCGACCCGCCGGACCAGCACCCGGGTGGTCAGACCATCTAGCCGGAATGGCAGCCGACTGGTCGCGGTCAGCGTTACTTGCTCAGCTCGACCGTCGTTGGGGCCATCGTAGACCACGTTCAGCCGACCAACTGCGATCGACCCGATCGGAGCACCGGGCTTCGCCGGCCCGATCAGCGTCACGTGCTCACCGTCCAGGTCGAGCACGCGGTAGTGGCTCACACCGCTCGCCCCGCCGCGCATCGCCGGGCTGGATTGATGCGTCCGCACGTACATCAACGGGGCGGCGGCCTCGACGATAGCGTGATACTCCCGGCCATCCCAGTCGCGCTGCCCCCCGGCCAGCCAAACACCCACCCCGCCGCCGCGCGTGCGAGCATCGAGTGTCCCCTCCGCGTCCCAGTAGCCCAGCAAGCTCGGATAATCGTCGTGCGAGACTAGAAAAGTCAGCCCGCTCGCGCGCTGCGTGCATAGCTGCTCGACCCAACGAATCTGCTCGGCATCGCCCGTAATCGGATGCGCCGGCACGTCGTACAGCACTACTCCCCGGTACGCCCCGACCTCGATTGTCCCGACCGGGCTGGGCGCCATCTGGCGGCTATACAGCCCCATGTCGTCGTGGTCACCGCAGGCCACCAGCGTCGGCGCGTCCAGCCGAGCCAGGAAGTCGGCCAGCTCACGCCAGCCGCTTGCCGGGTCCGGATGCCCGGCATCGACCAGGTCGCCGGTCAGCACGACCAGCGTCGGCCCAAGCAGATTGATCTCGTCGACCAACCGCCCGTCGCACCGTGGCACCCCCAGCATGCCGATGTTCATGTTCGACAGGTGGACCAGCCGAATCCGCCCCGTG
>CAZUCH010000414.1:0-3297 GCA_964619045.1 uncultured Planctomycetales bacterium
GGTCCCGCGCACTTCAACATTGCCGAGGATGATGATGAACACGAAGACGCTCGGTGACGACGTCGAGCGGCGGCTGTCGGGAAAATGCCGGCAGATAAGCTTGGCGACTTCTCTTCCGCGGCATGTCGGGGCGACGAGAAGTCCTAGCTTTCGTTGGTTCAGAAAGAGGACTTCTTTCACGTGCCAGGGATCGATCAGCTTAGGCGGAGCATCCAAAAGAACCCGAGCAATCCAGACTTGCATTTCAGATTGGGTAAGGCACATGTCGAGGTCGGCGAATTCGCTGAGGCGATCACGGCTCTTGACCGAGCCGTTACCCTGGCGCCGGTGAACATTGGCTACCGTTTGCTGTTGGCCATGGCTTGCGTGAAGCACCACGAGCCCGAACGAGCCCGGGAGCAGTACGAAGCCGTCTTGTCCTCGGATCCCTCCAACAAAATCGCCCATATGAATCTGGGGTACGTGTTCGAGCGTCACTTAAAGAACCGACCCCGGGCCATCGAACACTATCGCAAACACAATGAGCTGCATGGAGAAGATCCGAGAATCGTCAAACGTCTCCAAATTCTAGAGGCTGGCGCGAAAACCAAGAGCGGCGGCGTTCACTCCGGGGCCGCTTCGGCCAACGCGAAGGCGGCGGCGCCCCTGGCGGTCAGAAAACGTCGCTGGTTCCCGGCTATTTCCGACAGTCGAGCTTGGCTGTCGCAACTAGTCGCGGAGCATAGCGCGCTCGCGGAACGACTGCTCGTCGCCCTAGGCATGTTGGTAGTCCTCCAGCATTGTCAACACGCCTGCCCGATCGGATCGCCGACATTGTCCACGCTGGTCTGCGTCGGGCTTGCCGGTCTGACAGCCTTGCATATGCGCTGGGGTATCGCCCTCAGCATGCTGGTCATGTTCTTTCCAATCGCCTTCCATAAAGCGGGCTGGGCCTATGTTTATGCGGCCGGCTCGTTGCTGCTGTTCGTTGCATATGGAAGGAATCGCCCGGGACGGCTTGTGGCCGTTCTGTTGACTCCTCTCCTTCTGAAGTTAAACCTGGCCTATGCCGTGCCCATCGGGGCGGGCTTGGTCTTGGGCGCCGGCGGCGGGGCGGGCTTGGGAGTCATGGCTTGTGTGGCCGGCTTGGCGTATATGTTCGTTGTGAACCTGCATCATTTGGGTCCGCTGGCACTGAATCATGCGGACCTCCCTCCGGTTGTGTTTGATCGGGCGGACCCGACGGCCTTTCATGATATGCAATGGGCCGCTGTTCTGGCGTCTCTGGCCCAGTTGGAAACGACCTTTGCCGACTTCAGGCGTTCCGTCTACCCGGCTCTGCTGAAACCCCCGCTGATGTTCATTCAGATGTCGGCTTGGGGCGTGGCGGCCTACGCGAGCGGTATCGTCTATCGTCGGCGCACCTGGCTGTATTGGGCGTCCGCGCTGGGCGCGGCGACGACGGTGTTTCTGATGCAAATTGCGATTATCAAGAACCTGCCGGGCGGCCAGGTCTTCTCCTGGGGCAATGTAATAACCGGACTATTTCTATCGATTGCGGTGATTCATCTTGCGGCTCTGTTCGCGCCGAAGGCGGACGATACCGAAGCCGGCGAACAAGCTAAGGACGATAAAACCGCGGTAGCCGAAGAGAAGCTGGGAGATATAAGCTGGGAATCCATCGGCGGATTGGAGGATGTCAAGAAAGAGATCCATATGGTAACCCAGTATCAGTTCGAGCGGAAGCCAATGCAACTGGCTAAGGAGTACGGACTGAAGGATGTTAAGGGGATTCTGTTCTACGGACCGCCCGGTTGCGGCAAGACCATGTTCGCCAGAGTGTTGGCCAAGGAACTGGGGGCCCGGTTCTTTTCGGTGCAAGGCTCTGATTTTCGATCGAAGTGGTACGGAGAGAGTGAAAGCAAGCTTGGCAGTTTATTTGCCAAGGCTCGCCAGCGCGGCCCTTCGATCATCTTCTTTGATGAGATTGACACCGTGCTGCCCGTGCGCGGCGAGACCGCGTCCAGCGATTCGCCTGAAAAGGGAATCGTAGCGACTTTTCTTTCCGAAATGGACGGTGTGAAGCCGCTGCACGGCGTAATGGTGGTCGGGGCGACGAACGAGCCGGGCCTGATCGATCCGGCCGTCATGCGACCCGGACGCTTCGACAAACTCATCTATATACCGCTGCCCGACGCCGAAGGACGCCGGCGGATTTTCGACGTCCATCTGGAGGGTAAGCCCCTGGCCGACGATATCGACCTTCACGCGCTGGCCTCGATGACCGAGCGGTTTTCCGGCGCCGATATCGCCGACGTCTGCTCCAAGGTTGCCGAGCAAGCCATGGACGCAAGTCTGCGAATTGGGCAAGCAGTGAAGATATCCATGGCAGGCCTGACAGCGCAGGTTGGGGCCTCCAAGCCTTCCGTATCCTTGAAGTTGCTTCGCAAGTACGAGGAATTGCACGAGCGGTTCAGCCGCCGCACCCTGAAGACCGAAACGGGAGCGGCTCAAGTCAAGAAGGAGTATTCATGGGAGCAGATCGGCGGGCTTGAGCGTGTCAGGAAAGAACTGATCGAAGCGATCGAGGATCCTCTGACCAAGCCGGAACTCTATGAAAAGTTCGGGATTGTTCCCCCCAAGGGCTTGCTCATTTACGGCCCGCCCGGTTGCGGTAAGACGCTAATGGCCAAGATCGTGGCGCAACAATGCGGCGCCTATTTTCTGTCCGTGGATGTGAAGAAGGAAACCAGCGAGAGCATCAGGGAGTGGTTCATCAGGGCCAGGGAGAACAAACCCAGCATCCTCTTCTTCGATGAGATCGATTCCATCGCGACTTCGCGGCAATTCAGCGCTCTGGTCGGCCAGGGCGTGGTCACACAACTGCTCGTTGAGTTGGACGGCACTGAGGATCTCACTCAGGTCGCCGTGCTGGCGGCGACCAATCGACCTGATCTCCTGGACAGCGCCTTAATGCGCCCCGGCCGATTTGACCGCCTCGTTTACGTCCCTCCTCCGGATCGCAAGAGCAGGTTGGCGATCCTCAAGATCCACCTGAGAGGCAAGCCGATGGCCGCGGACGTCGACCTAGGCCAGGTCGCCGCTAAAACCGAGAACTACTCGGGCGCGGATCTGGCTGCTATTTGCTACGAGGCTTCCATGAACTTGATTCGCAGATCCAACGAAGCCGATCCTCGAATCACCATGTTCGACCTGTCCTCGGCCATGAAGACAATCAAGACGTCGCTCACTCCGGAAGAGTTGGCTTATTCCAACGAAATGAAAACCCGCTACGCCAGAGGCTGACCCTGTCCGACC
>CAZUCH010000415.1:0-3284 GCA_964619045.1 uncultured Planctomycetales bacterium
CGTCCTCACGACTTCGCACGCGCTGCTCACAGATCTTGAAGAACGCTACGGCGACTCCATTCCGACGGCCAGCGGAGATTTCACTTCCCATTGGGAAGACGGGGCCGCTTCTTCCGCACGGGAAACCGCACTGAACCGGACGGCGGCCGAGCGACTGGTCCAGGCGGAGACTCTCTGGACGTTGTTGCGCCCAACGGACTTCCCGGCCGACGCATTCGACGCCGCGTGGCGCAACATCATCCTCTTCGACGAACACACCTGGGGCTCATGGAACAGCATCAGCGAACCGGAAAGCGATTTCACCCGGCAACAGTGGGAGACCAAGCGTCAGTTCGCTTTGAATGCCCAGCAGCAGTCTCGCGAACTGCTTGAGAGCGCCGCGGCGAACTTGGCGCCCGCCGACGAGGGTGTTGAGCGGTTCGCCGTGTTCAACACGTCGTCATGGCCCCGGAGCGAGGTGGTGATCCTCCCGGCGAGTTGGAAGCGGCCGGGAGATCGCGTAACGGATCGCAACGGCGCCCCAGTTTCATCGCAACTGCTGCAAAACGGCGACCTCGCTGTGCTGGTGGATGACGTACCGCCGCACGCGGCCGCCGTCTTCGACCTCGCGTCCGGGCCGCCGCACCAGGTGGCGGGTGTGCGAGTGTCCGGCACGCACCTGACCAACGATCTTCTGACGGTGGAGGTCGACCCGCGCACCGGTGCCATCAGCAGTCTGCGCCATCGCGAGATTGACGCGGAACTCGTGGATCAAACCGCCACGGGCGGACTGGGTGACTATCTCTATGTGGCGGGTCGGCGTCCCGACCATCCGCAACGCGGTAAACTGACGAATCTCGAGGTAATCGAGCCGGGACCGCTGGTGGCGTCCCTGCGAGCCGACGTGCGGGCGCCCGGCTGCGATAGCCTCACCTGCGAGGTGCGTTTAACGGCCGGGTCCGACCATGTGGACATGATTGCCAACCTCGACAAGCGGAAGGTGCTTGATCCGGAGGCGGTGTATTTCGCGTTTCCGTTTGCGATACCGCAACCGAGCGTCAGGGTCGACCTCGCGTGGGGAATCATGCGTCCGGAGGTTGATCAGCTACCCGGTGCGTGTCGCAACTACTTCACGGCCCAACGATGGGTGGATGTCTCGAACGAGCTGCGCGGAATCACGCTGGCAACGCTCGACGCCCCGCTGATCGAGATCGGCGCGTTGGCCACGGATGCCGCCGTAGTCGGTTGGCTCGAGCGAGCGGAAGACTCCAGCCTGCTCTACTCGTACGTGATGAACAACTACTGGGAAACAAACTACCTTGCCGCCCAGCCGGGACCTGCGACGATCCGCTACGCGCTGCGACCACACGGGCCGTTCGACGCGGCCGCGGCGAAACGGTTTGGAATCGAGCGCAGTCAACCGTTGATCACCGCTCCGCTCGGCGAGGGCCAAACGCCGCTTCCCGAACCTCTGCTGCACGTCGCACCCGCCGACGTGATCGTCTCGCGCATGAAGCCGTCTAGAGACGGTCGGGCGCTGACGGTGCGGTTGTTCAACGCCTCGCAGCGGGCCCAGCGCGCGACGCTGAAGTGGGCCGCGACCCACGGCCGCCGCACCTGGCTCAGCAGCCCGCTCGGCCAGCGCGGCCGCCACGTCGCGACGCCGATCGAGATTCCCGCGGGGAGTATCGTGACGCTGCGCTGTGAACCCGAGGCGGCCGCGAAATGACGCGGCGGGCTGTGCATGCCGAGAAGGTCGATCGGACGTGAGCGCGGTATACTATGGCGTGGCCCTTGCCACCAACCAGAGGAGGACACTCGAATGACGAATGACAGTAACAACAGCGTCCTGGTGATGGGCGAAGCCGGCGTGCGGACGATTACACTGCATCGGCCTCAGGTTCTGAATGCTTTCGACGGGAATCTGGCAGCCGCGCTCAACGAGGCGCTCCAGGACGCTGACCAGGACGAGAGCGTGGGCTGTATCGTCATCACGGGGGCGGGGCGAGCGTTTTGCAGTGGGCAGGATCTCGCCGAGTACGCCGGCCGCCTCGATACCGACGAGCCCCTCGACCTCGAGTCGCGATTGCGGGACGAGTACAACCCCATCATCGCCAGGATTCGGACGATGGAGAAGCCCGTTATCGCCTCGGTCAACGGCGCGGCGGCCGGAGCGGGTTGCAGTCTGGCTCTGGCCTGTGACCTGCGCGTTGCCGGCGAATCGGCCAGCTTCATCCAGGCCTTCATCAACATCGGCCTCGTGCCAGATTGCGGGAGTACGTTCATGCTGCCCAGGCTGGTGGGCGTTGCGCGGGCGATGGAGCTGACCTTCACCGGCCGCCGAGTTCCCGCTGCGGAAGCGTTGGAGATGGGACTGGTCAACCGTGTTGTGCCGGACAAGGAACTGCCGGCTGAGACCGGCAGGTTTGCGCGGCAGCTCGCCGCCGGTCCACCCCGAGCCATTGGTCTGACCAAGCGCATGATAAACGACGCCTGGACAACTGATCTGCAAGCCCAGCTCGAACTCGAAGCGCGGCTCCAAACGCTGGCCATGCGGACAGACGATCATCGCGAAGGTCTCAGCGCGTTTCTGGAGAAGCGCGCTCCACGGTTCGGAACGCAGTAGCACTTTGCTGGTGGGCAATGCTGGGCTACAGTGGGCCTGGCTCGCAAGTTGAGAGCGTCCCCTAACAGAGGATACCGGCAATGAGAAGTGTCGTAAGTTTGTTCTGTGCGGCGGCAGCCGTTTCGCTGGCGGCGGCTCAGGACACGCAAACGGGCTCGCCGGAGAGTCGCCCGGCAACAATCGGGCAAGCGGTACGGACTGAGACGGATCGGCGGTCCGAGGAGTTGGCCCGGCGGATGACCGAGCGGGGGGCGAAGTACCTCTTGGCCGCCCAAGAGAAGGACGGCGGTTGGACGTCCCAGGCCGGGCCGGGCATCTCCTGCCTGGTGCTCAAGGCGCTGATTCGCACGCCGAGCGTTGGTCCGGATCATCCCGCTGTCAAGCGGGGGATCGAGTGCGTGCTGCAATCTCAGCGCCCGGACGGGGGCATCTACGCCGCCGAGGGGCTGTATAAGAACTACGAGTCAGCGGTCGCGCTGTCGATGTTCGCCGTGCTGAACAAGCCGGAGTACAAGGATCGGATCGCGGCGTTGCAGAAGTTCCTGAGGGGTTTGCAGTGGGACGAAGGTGAGGGCCGGTCGCTGGACGACCCGTGGTATGGCGGGGCCGGTTACGGGCACCACAAGCGGCCGGACATCACAAACACGCACATGATGCTGGATGCCCTGCACGACAGCGG
>CAZUCH010000416.1:0-3273 GCA_964619045.1 uncultured Planctomycetales bacterium
CGGGCTGGAGCCCGCGGCTCGTTGCGACACGAGTTTTGCCCTCATCCCCCGCCAAGCCTTCAGCCCGCCGCGCATTTTCGGGCCTTGCCGGTTTGTTCTCTGCGCCCTGTCCGCTAGACTGATATCCACATGCAGCGGGCCTCGCTCCGCAGGGCGGATGGTCCTCGCTTTCGTCGCGATTGCGCCGGGGTGCCCCGCTCGAATTGTCCCGATGCGTCCATCCGCACAAGCCGGAGCAGCCGACCGCCATGCCGACGACGTTCAAACCCTTCAAAGACATGACGCCCGAGGACTACGCCAACATCGGCTTCATGTCGGGACTCGAGGTGCATCAACAACTGCTCACCAAGCGGAAGCTCTTCTGTCGCTGCCCGGCCGGGCGGTACACGTCAGAATACGATGCCGAAGTCCTCCGCCACATGCGTCCGACTCTCTCGGAGCTCGGCGAATACGACGGCACCGCCCTGATGGAGAAGAAGACGCGAAAGAACATCTTCTACCGGATGCACCACGAGACGACCTGCACCTACGAGTTCGACGACACACCTCCGTTCTTCCCCGACGACCTGGCCATCGACATCGCCCTGGAAGTCTGCATGTTGTGCAGCCTGAGCCTCGTTGGCGAAATGCACATCGCTCGAAAGCAGTACCTCGACGGCTCGATCCCCACCGGCTTTCAACGAACGGCGATCCTCGGCGTCGGCGGGTCGATCCCCTACCAGAATCGCCGCATCGGCATCCGCCAACTCTCGCTCGAAGAAGACGCCTGCCGCGAAGTCTCGGACATCGGCCATGATCGCATCTATCGCACGGACCGCCTCGGCATGCCGCTGATCGAGGTCGTTACAGAACCGGACATGCGGACGCCGACCGAGCTGGCGGGCGTCAACCAACTCATCCGACTGCTCCTCCGCAGCACCGGCAAGGTGCGCATGGGATACGGCGCGACGCGCCAGGACGTCAACATCAGCGTTCGCGGCGGCACACGCGTCGAGGTCAAGGGCGTCCCGCAGATCACGCGCATCCCCTTGCTTGCCTACAACGAGGCCCGGCGTCAATGGTCGCTGCTGAAGATTCGCGAGGAGTTGCTGAAGCGCGGCATCACGCCCGAAACTTTCGCATGGCGCGGTGTCGACGTCACCCGCGCCATCGCCAAGACGGCGTACCAGCCGATTCGTGAAGCCCTGCATGACGGGCGCCGCGTCCGGGCCGTCGTCCTGCCGGGCTTTGCCGGCCTGCTCCAATGGGAGACGCAAGAGCGAACGACTTTCGCCAAGGAATTCGCCGATCGTGTCCGCGTCATCGCGTGCCTGACAAAGCTGCCGAACATCGTGCATTCCGACTCGGCGGCTGACCTGTTGCGCGGACGAGACTGGAAGGCGATTCACAAACGAACCCGCGACCGTGAGGGTGACGCCTTGATCCTCGTCTGGGGCGACGAACAGGACGCGCGAACCGCCTGCGAGGAGATCGCCATTCGCGCCAAGCAGGCCACCGAGGGAATCCCGAGCGACACGCGACAGGCGCTCGCGGACGGCACCAACGGTTTCGAGCGCGTCTTGCCTGGCGCCGAGCGGATGTACCCCGACACCGATCTGCCGCCGATCGAGATCGTCGCCGACCGCGTCGATCGCATCGCCGCGGCGCTGCCCACCGCAGTGTGGGACCGCTTGACGCGGTATCGCCGAATGCACCTGCCGGCCGATGTCGTCGAACTGCTGAGTATCTCTCCCCGCGCCGATTTGTTCGATCGGATCACCGGCGACCTCGGCGTGGATCCGACGTTCGCCGCCGTGACCCTGATTCAGCAGTTCAAGGCGCTGCGCCGCGAGGGTCTCGACCCGACGAGCCTGCGAGACGATGAGCTGCTCGAGATGTTCCAAGCCCACGCCCGAGGCCGACTTGAGCGAGCGGGGCTAAGCGAAGTGATAGACCGCGCCGTTCGCCAGACGGGCGAGGTGGATTTCACGGCGTCTCGCGTCGCAGCGCTGATCGACACGGTCGGTGGGGATCCGATCGACGACGACGAATTGGACGCCTGCATCGCCACGCACGTCCGCGACCTGAAGCGCGGACCCTTCCCGACCCTCCGGAAGAAGCACCGGTTTCTCATGGGCCGTCTGATGGCTGAACTGCGGGGCAAGGTGGCGCCGCTCCGCGCGGCGGGCCGACTGGCAGAGGCGATCGGCATCACCGACGAAGACCGTCAACATCAGGGGGCAACGGCATGATCGAGAAGAGCCTCGAAGGATACCGCGGAAACGCCAAGGCCACCCTCCAGCAACACGAGGTCGGCGTCTGGAGCGACGTGCAAATCGAAGCCAGGCAAGGCCGGTTCGAGGGCATCATCCTGCCGCGCTCGGAGACCGCCGATGATCGACACATCTCTCTCAAGCTGGCCAGCGGCTACAACATCGGCGTCAAGGCCGACGGCGTCACTGCCATCAAAGAAGTCGGCCGGCGCGTCGCGAACTACAAGATCCCCGAGAAACAGTTCCCCACGGACCCCGCCAAGCCCAACGTCATCCTGCTCGGAACCGGCGGAACGATCGCCAGCCGACTCGACTATCGCACGGGCGCCGTCATCCCCGCCTTCTCGCCGGGCGAACTCTACGGCAGCGTTCCCGAGTTGGCCGACATCTGCAACCTCCGCACCGAGAAGCTCTTCGGCGTCTTCAGCGAGAACATGGGGCCCGAGCAATACATCACGCTGGCCAAGCGGATCGGCGAGGAGATCGCCGCCGGCGTCGACGGCGTCGTCATCGGCCACGGCACCGACACCATGCACCACACGTCCGCCATCCTGACGTTCATGGTCCAGGGCACGCCCGTACCGATCGTCATGGTCGGCTCTCAGCGATCTTCGGATCGCCCGTCGTCCGATGCGGCCATCAACCTGATCAACTCCGTCCGCGCGGCCGCCACGGGTGACATCGCCGAAGTCCTCGTCTGCATGTTCGGCCCGACGTCCGACCAATACGGCCTGCTCCACCGCGGCACGCGCGTCCGCAAGATGCACTCGAGCTATCGATCCACGTTTCGCACGATCGGTGACATCCCCGTCGCCTCCATCGACGGTGCCGGCATTCGTCATCTGCGCAGCGACTACAAGCCGCGGCGTGCCGATCGCGATGTCGTCATCAATACGGCCTTCGAGGAGAAGGTGACGATCCTCTACTACTACCCGAACATGAAACCCGACATCGTCGACGCCATCGTCGAGAAGGGCTATCGCGGCATCGTCATCGCCGGCACGGGCCTGGGCCACGTCAA
>CAZUCH010000417.1:0-3201 GCA_964619045.1 uncultured Planctomycetales bacterium
TTTCCCTGCCCGCGCCGGCACCCACGCTGCTCGACCACCTCGCAGCCGCCGGCGGCCCTGTCTGAGAGCCAGCCCGCGAGCGAGTCGCCATCGAGCCCGATGGCCTTCCTCATGCCACTGCTCGACAACCTCGATCTGTGCGACTACATGGCCGAGGTCCAGACGACCGACGGCATGAAGACCACCAAGCACGCCGTAGCCGTGCTGCGCGATGATGCGCGCGGCAAGCCCCTGTACAAGGTGCTCTACGGCAACGGGCCGGTTAGCGATCCGCTCAGGTTCGTTCCCCAGGAAGCGCTCGGCGTTAATGTCGGCAGCGGCATCGACGTGTCCGCCCTGTACACGACAATCCTCGATTTCATCAGGAAGGAAGTCGATGGCGGCCCGGCGATGATCGATCAGTTCGAGGCCAAACAGGTGGAGATCGGGCTCAACGTCCAGGAGGAGATCTTCAGTTGGATCGGTGGCGAGTACACGTTCTTCACCGCGGCGACGCAGAGCAAGTTCCTGACCCAGTGGGTTGTCATCGTCAAGATCAAGGACGAGGCCAAGGCCGCCGCCGCGCTCGACCGCCTGTCGACCACGCTCAACGACCTGCTGCTCGCACAGAACGGCGGCGTCGAGGACTCCGAGATCGAGGGCACGGAGGGCTTCAAGCGCGTAATCTTGCCGCCGATTGCCGCGATGGTGCCCGGCCTGGGACGCCCCACGTTTGGAATCAACGGAGGCTACCTGTTCTTCGGTAACGGGCCGGAGGTTGTGACGGCCGCCTTGGACACCGCCGCGGGCACGCGACCGGGGTTCGCCAAGAGCGACCTCTACCAGGAGAAGGCCCTTGCGCTCGAGCCCAACTCCACTTCGTTCTCGTTCTCCGACCTGAGCGCGTGGGGCGAGGAAACGGGGCAGATGATGTCGATGATCCCCACGATGGTGCCGATGTTCCAGCCGCAATTGGCGGCCGACCCCACGGTACGTATGCTGCTCGGAATGCTCGGCAAGGCCGGGCGCGTGGTGCGTGAGTTCAACTTCTACGATTCCAAGTGCTCCCTGACGACGTTCGACGGCGAGGTGAGCCTCACCAAGACCGTCATGCACTACAAGGAGCCGCCCGTGAAGCAGAAGCGTGTCAGAGACGAGCCCGAGAGCGAGCCCGAGCCAGCGAGTGAGAACGAGACGCCGGTGACCCCCGCCGAATAGGCAATCGCAACCGAGTCAGAACAAACGGCCGCGGGCTCAGGTCCGCGGCCGTTCTATTCCCCTTCCAACTCTCGCATGACCTCGGCCAAAGCGCCGGGAATCTGATCGAGTTCGTCGGCCTCCAGCGTGCGGGGGTCGAAGACCAGCGCGCCGTCACGCAGCCGGCAGATGATCGGCAAATCGCGCTGGCGCAGTGCCATGGCCACCTTCTCGGGCGGCAGTTGTGCCGGACTTACCGCAACTACGTGTGTGGGGAAGGGGATCGTGGCCAGCGAGCCGCCCCCGCCCTCGGAGTAGTCGGGTTCGGTGTGTACCGTGGCCGCGGGCAACGCGTCGGCGATGGCGTGGGCCAAACGCAGGGCCGCCGCGCGCAGTTCGCTCGGCGTGCGGGCCAACATGCGGAACGCCGGGATGTGCCGTGTCACCGTGGCCCGGTCGCGATACAGCCGCACCGTTGCTTCCAGGCCGGCGAGCGTCATTTTGTCCGGGCGGAAGGTCCGCGCCAGCGGGTTGGTCCGCAGGGCCGCGATCAGATCGGCTCGGCCCACGATGATCCCCGCTTGTGGCCCGCCGATCAGCTTGTCGCCGCTGAATAGAGCAAGATCGGCCGCCCCCGCCATGCTATCAAGCACCGTTGGCTCGTCCCAGTCGGCAGGCGTGGTCGCGAGTTGTTCGGCCTGGTCGTCGGCGTCGCCGGGCTCGGCGTCAGGCGAATCCGTCCAAGGCAGATCGGTCGTCAGCAGCCCGCTGCCGATGTCATCAATCACGACCAGGTTGTGACGCCGGGCAAGCTCGACCAACTCGGCCAGTGACGTGCTCTCCGTGAAGCCGTTGATGCGATAGTTGCTTGTGTGGACGCGCAGCAGGACCGCGGTTTCGTCGCTGATGGCGCGCTCGTAGTCGCTCTGGCGCGTGCGATTGGTGGTGCCAACCTCGATCATGTGACATCCGGCGGCGGCCATGATGTCTGGCAATCTGAAGGAGCCGCCGATCTCGACCAACTCGCCGCGCGAGATGATGGCCTCGCGTCCGGCCGCCAGGGTGTTCAGCGCCAGGTACGTAGCGGCGGCGTTGTTGTTGACGACCAGCGCGTCCTCGGCGCCGGTCAACTCGCGCAGCAGTTCGCGCAGATGGTCGTGACGATCGCCGCGCCGGCCGTCGGCGAGGTTCAGTTCCAGGTTGCAGTAACCCGCGGCGACCTCGGCCACGGCTTCGACGGCCACCTTGGCCAGCGGGGCGCGCCCCAGACCAGTGTGCAGCACGATCCCCGTTGCGTTGATGACCCTGCGCAGATTGGGACGCGAGCGCTCGTAGAGCCGTTGGCGAACCTCGAGTGCCAGCGACGGCGTGTCCAGGGCCTCAGGCGCACCCTCCAGGAGCGACTTGCGCACGCGCTCCAGCACTGCCCGGATGACGCGCACGACTTCTCCACGCGGATAATCCGCGAGTAGGTCGATGATCGCCGGTCGCTTGAGCAAGTGGTCGACGGCGGGCAGGTTTCGCAGTGCCTCGCGCACGGCGTTGTTGGCTGAGTGGGCGTCCATGCGGAGATCATACCCCCGCCACGCCGGTGCGGCGAGAGCGGCGCACCTACGGCTTCGCACTCCCGCCGGGTGGCCCGCAATACGCGTAGCCGGCCTGCGGCACAACGTGAATGCAGCCGGCGGCCGGCCCCATCTTCCGGCGCAGCGTTTCAACCTGACAGGTGATGTCGATGGCCATGCTGGCCTTCGCTTGTGTGTCGTGCAGCACGGCCTGGAGCTGACGCTGGCTCAGGATGTGACCGCGAGCGGCGATGAGGGCCGACAGGATCTTATACTCGTTGGGGGCCAGCGCCACGGCGGTCTGGTCAACCAGTACCTGCGGCTGGGCGCGGTCCAGGCTCACGGAGCGGGCTGGTGGCGCCTGCGAGTCTTCTTCGAGGACACGCCGACGACGTAGATGGGCGGCGATGCGCGCCGTCAGCCGTTTGAATGAGAATGGCTTGCTGACATAATCGTCCGC
>CAZUCH010000418.1:0-3192 GCA_964619045.1 uncultured Planctomycetales bacterium
GTCACCCTCGACCGGCAGGGGCTCGTCCATGGATCGCCTCATTGCGCACTCCGTGATTACACCGGCAAGATGCCGGTGCCACAAAACCTGGGATAGGCTCTGATCTCTGTCACTTGAAATAGTCCGGATAGACCCGCGTGTGTTGCTTGCGGCCCTGGTAGGCCCGCGCCAGGTCGAGAAATATCTCCAAGTCCCGGTCGATGTGTCCGCCCACCTTGTCAAAATACAGCGAGCGGATGGGGATGTCATCGTGGTCGGCGCTTACTCGCGGATAGACGGCCTCGGTGATGATCCCGTTCATGCAGGTGAAGGGGCTAATGTCGATAATGCCGTCAACGCCCTTGCGATAGAGGTACACGGCCTTTCCGACGCTGACCGTCATCTCGCCCATCGAGCCGCCCGCTGGCAGGTAGGGCTCGGAGGCCGCCACGACCTCGCTAAAATCATGCGGCTCCTCGTAGCCCTTGAAGTCAGCGATCGTCGGGGCCAGCAGCATCTGCTCGTATTTGTGCTGGAAATGCGTCTTGAGCTTGAGCTTGAGCATGTCCACGCTCAGCCGACCGTGGTCGCGCACGCAGTCTTCGCCCCGGCACCAGTTGGTATACCAGACCCACTCGGTCACGTCGGATATCCAGCACTCGCCGCCTAGCTGCTCGATCCGACGAACTGCGTCCTCGTTGGAGAACGTGTTCAGGCGGCAGAATATCTCCCCCACAATGCCGACCAGCGGCCGGCCCCGCACGTACTTGGCGGGCACGCTCCGAAAACGGTCGCGGACGACTCTCACCGTGTCGACCAGCCGGGCCACGCGCTGGCGCGTCGTGATGTCACGCGTAGCAAGCACCTCGGCGAAGGCTTGCAGCGCATACTCGAAGGACTCGTCGCTATCACCCGCGCGCGTCTCGTACGGCCGCGTCTTGAGCAGCAGCCGGGTTGACAGGTCGGCCAGGACAATCCCCAGCCAGGCGGTCGTTATGAGCTCGTTGGCGGTATCGGTGAAGCCGTTGTAACCGTCACTGCTGGAAGGCGAGACAACCATGGCATCCGCGAAGCCCTGCTCCGCGAGCACCATCTTGAGGTACGGCGCATACTGGCCAAAGCGACACGGCCCGGGCGCCAACGGCATGAAGAAGGCCAGCTTCTTGGGATCGGCGCCGGGAGCGCGGCACAACTTCAGAAAATCGCCCAGCGTGACCTTGTGCGGCAGGCACTCCTCGCCACTGCTGTGCAAGCCGCCCAGCTCGAGGGTGTCGTGATCGGAGTCGGGCGTGGCGTGGGCGTCGATACCGATCGAGCGGAACGCCGCTGCCATCAGCCGGGCACTGGACTGCGCCATTTGGGGTACATAGAGCGTTCGTCCGGTAAGACTTGGCTGGCTGGTTTGCTCCGGCACTTTCGCCACCATCGCAGAATTCCCTTGCTATCGAGGTACGCTTCACAGCGCGTCATCATGCCGGCATCGTTCGAGTGTCCGTCGAACTGGAGCGTCAGGAAAGGCTTGCTCGACGCCTGCCGCATGTAGCCCTTGAGATACGAATCGGGGCCGCACTTGAAGTTGGTAACATAGATGATATGCAGGTTCGGGTGCTGGGCCACGAGTTTCCCCGCCGCCACGATCTTGCGCCCGTACGACCAGTACATATTGTCGCACACGTCGTCGATGTCGATGCCGTCGAGTGGCAGAGCGTCGATCGGCAGCACGTTGACGCCGTAGTATTCGCGCAGCTTGCGCGCCACCGACAGGCTCACGCCCGCGTCGTGGATGTTGTAGGGCCGCCCCACCAGGACCATGCCGCTTTCGTTAGTCTCCTGGAGTGTGGTCAGAGCCGCGCGCCCGGCGGCCGCATACGCCGCCCGGAAGTCGTCCAGCTCGGCCAGGCCGGCGGCGTACGCACGTCGCGCCACCCCCGCCCGCACGCCCAAGCCGCGCGCCATTTTCACGAACACATCCTGGACCGCTCGTCGCCCCTTATGGGCTCGGATGGTCGGGCATAGAATGCGGTCGCTCCACTCACGAATCTGGCCCGCTTGGCGAACCACGTAGGGCAAGGTCTGGCCCCAGGGACAGTAGAAGCTCTCCAACCGCGTGTGCTGATCCTCGCTGGTCAGCATGTTCGGCAGCCAAATGTAATCCACGCCCGCCTCGGCCAACTCGGCCACATGCCCGTGGGCCACTATGATCGGGAAGCACGGCTCGGCCACGGTCGCGTCCAACCCACGCCGCACCGTCCGTCGATTGGTCTCTTCCGTGACGACCACCTTGAAGCCGCACTCGTGGAAAAACCGTCGCCAGAGCGGCAGCAAGTCCCAGGTGTACATCGCCAGCGGTATGCCGACAGTACCTCTGGGGTTGGCTGGCTCTTCCCGCGCAGTGCCCAGCAACAGCTCGTGACGCAGCTTGCCCAGGTCTGGTATGACCGGCTCACGTCCCGTCTTGACTCGCTTGCGAAAACGGTCCGAGCACTTGTCGCCCCAGAAGGTCTTCTCCCCCTCGACGCTGAACTCCTGGATGGCACATTGGTTGCCGCAGCCTTTGCAGCCAAACTCGCGCAGTGTGTAGTCAACCTCCCGCAAGTCGTAGCCCCGGAAACGCGTGCTCTCGCCCGTCGCCGCGATCTTCTCGCGCGCCAACAGCGCCACCCCGATGGCACCCAGAATCGCGTTGTGCGGCGGCACTACTATGCGTTTGCCGCAAATGATGCTGAAGGCGGCCGCCACCGCGTCGTTGTGGGCCGTCCCGCCCTGGAAGAACACACACTCCCCGATCGGCCGCCCACGCACCACCCGATTTATGTAGTTGTAGGCGATGGAGTAAGCCAGGCCGGCGATGACGTCCGCGCGCTGCGCACCGCGCTGCATGTATGAGTTGACGTCGCGCTCCATGAAAACCGTGCAACGCTCACCCAGCCTAATGGGGGCCGCCGAGCTCAGCGCCAGTCGCGCGAACTCGTCCTTGATCGACACACCCAGCTCCTCGGCACGCTCCTCCAGGAAACTGCCAGTCCCCGCCGCGCAGGCCTCATTCATCATGAAGTCAACGACGATCGACTCCGGCGGGTTGCCATTGGAACCGCCCGGCCGTCCCGTAGCGTCCGGCGTAACAGGCTCGGACTCAATGCTGATGTACTTGCTGTCCTGTCCGCCGATCTCGAAGATCGTGTCCGGACGCTGGCCGAGCAGCCGATCGCCCAC
>CAZUCH010000419.1:0-3182 GCA_964619045.1 uncultured Planctomycetales bacterium
ACCTACGGTGCGCCCGTGGTGGTTTGCGACTTCGGCACTGCGCTCACCTTTGACCGATCGACCTCCGTGGAACTCAACATCGCCGCCGACGTTCCGGCGGATGCCGGCCTGGTCAGCCCGTACAACGGCGAGATCGATGTTCTGCGCAACCCGGAACTGGTCTGGTTACCGGCGGCCGGCGCTTTGGACTATCACCTGGAAGTGGCGACCGACCCGGGTTTCGCCAACGTTGTTTACGCGACCACGGTGAGCGGCACGAACCACGCCCTGAGCGCCTATCTGGACGAGCTCACGCTGCACTACTGGCACGTGGAGGCCCTCAACGGGTGCGGGAGCAGCGGATTCTCCCCGGCATTCGGCTTCACGACGGCTGAGCAGATCGAGCATTTCACCGAAATCTTCGGACAGGATCTTGGTGCGTTCGACATCGAAGGCCTGACCTTTGGCTTCGTTCCCGACGGCTCCTCTGATTTCTACAGTGCTTGCGCTGTGGCTGCCGCCGCTCTGCCGACAAATCCGTCGGGAGGGACTGCGCTTCTGCTTCCCGACGACGGGTCCGAGGCCATCGTGCCCACCCAGCCTGTCTGGCTGTACGGTTCCTCGTACGACACCGTATTCGTAAACAGCAACGGTAACATCACCTTCGGCAGCGGCGATTCGACCTACACGGAATCGCTGGCCGCTCACTTCTCACAGCCGCGCATCTCCTGTGTGTTTGATGATCTGAATCCGGCCAGTGCCGGTACTGTGAGCTGGGAGGAGAAGCCCAACCGGGTAGTTGTCACATACGACGCAGTGCCTGAGTATGGCACCAACAACTCGAACACCTTTCAGATAGAGCTGTTCTTCTCGGGCGCAATCCACGTCACGTGGTTGGAAATCGGCTGTGGCGACGGGATCGCAGGCTTGTCAGCGGGCGGCGGGCTTCCTGGCGGATATCTCGAATCCGACCTGTCACAAGTCGGCGACTGCAACTGGCCGTGGTTTGATATCGACGTGACACCGCATTCTCAGGATGTTTGCGCGCCGTTTAACGCCGTCTACGACGTGAGCCTCGAGTCGATGCTCGGATTCGATGAGCCGGTGACGCTCGTAGCCGAGGGCGCGCCGCAGGGTACTGTGGTTACCTTCAGCGTAAACGGCATTGCGCCACCGTTTCAATCCACCATGACCGTCCACAACACGAAGATGGCCTCGCCGGGGCAGTACCAGATCGCTGTCACAGGTACGGCGACCGGAGGGATGGAGAAGACCGGCGCGGTCACGCTACGTCTCTCCACGGCCCTGCCCAGCGCCGTCCTGCTGAGTAGCCCTCCGGACGGCCAACTCGACGTGCCCAGAGCACCAACGTTCATGTGGGAGCCTGCGTCACAGGCCCTGCAGTATCTGCTCGAAGTCGCAATTGACGAGGCGTTTGAGACGGTAGTCTATGAGGCAACGGTCGACCAGACCAGTCACACCGTTGAGGCGAATCTAAGCGTCGAACAGACATACTACTGGCGTGTGCGTGCCGGCAACGGATGTGGAGACGCGGCCCCTTCGGCGCCGTTCAACTTCACCACCTTGGTGGAAGCCGACTACTTCAGCGAGCAGTTCACCTCTGGCTTCGATCTTAGCAATCGCACAATTATGTTCGTGCCCGACGGTTCGGCCAACCACTACGACGCGTGCATTCAGGACGCGGGCGAGCTCCCCACCGATCCGGGTGGCGGGATCATTCTGCCATTGTCCGATGACAGTTTCGGGGAGGTCTTGCTTGTCGATGGCCGGACGGTCGAGTTCTATGGCGTCACGTATGACCACTTCTTCGTGGGCAGCAACGGCTACGTTACGTTCACCTCGGGCGACAGCGACTACACGGAGACGTTCGGCGACCATTTCGCGCAGCCGCGCATCTCGGCGCTCTTCGATGATCTTAACCCAGGCGCCGGGGGCACGGTGAGTTCCGCGCAACTTGAGGATCGCGTGGCAGTCACCTTCGACAACGTCCCGGAATACGGGACAGGCAACAGCAACACGTTGCAGATTGAGCTGCTGTTCGACGGCGAGGTTCACATCACCTGGCTGGGAATCGACTCTGCCGATTCGATCGCCGGCCTTTCCGCCGGCGAGGGCGTACCGCAGGACTTTGAGGAGACGGACCTGTCCGCGAGTCTGCCGTGTGCCGGTTCCGCGCAGCCCTGCCTGATCATCAGCGAAGTCGTCTACGGCGCGGAGAGCGGCGGCCATCCGAGGTGGATCGAGATCACCAACACCGGACTGGTCGATTTCACGTTCGCCGAAGGAGGCCTGATCGTTCAGCGGGACGGAAGCGGCGATGTGGATGTGGATATTGACTTGTCGGGCGTCACCATAGCAGCGGGACAGTCATTCGTAATCAACTCCACACATGACGGCGGAACCGGTGCGTTCAGAGTTGTCTATGGTTTCCACGCCGACATGTACACGGATGTCCCGCTCGGCGACGGCAACGACGTCTACATTGTCACGGATAGCGAGGACGGCTCGAACCTGATCGATATCTACGGCGAGTTCGGCGTTAACGGAACGGGGGAGCCCTGGGAGTACACGCTCGGCTTCTCTTATCGCCGGCCCGCCTACAACTCCGGCAGCGGCGGTGCTTTCGCTCCGCGGGAGTGGCTGTTCGGTGGAGTGAACAGCCTCGCGGAGGGCAATCCTACCAAGCTGCTCTGGGCCTATACAACGCCGGCGGTCCATGAGTACTATCGGGATTGTCCAAGCGGCCTTCTTGGCGACATCGACGAGGACGGCGATGTGGATATAGCTGACTTCCACACGTTTACCGAATGTCTTGCCGGTCCGAACGTAACGACTCCACCACCCGGTTGCGATCCTCACGATTTCGCGAACGCCGATTTGGATGACGATGCTGACGTTGACGTCGCAGATCTTAGGCTGTTTCAGATAGCGTTCACGGAAGGGACCGGCCTCCACAACTCATGCAAGCCGTAGCTCGCGCTGATGAGGTGTCATTCTGTGCCGACCGAGCGGTCCATGCGGCCGCGCAAGGATCATTGGACGAGCACAGCCCCCCCCCACTCGTGTCACCGCCCCTTCGCGGTCGCCGCGGATGGAGCATCTCGCGTGCACAGGTTACAATCGGTGTTATCTCCGGTTGAGAGCCGGAACCACAGGAGTTCGAGGACAGATTCCGTGCAATA
>CAZUCH010000420.1:0-3153 GCA_964619045.1 uncultured Planctomycetales bacterium
CGAAGAAGGTCATCGAGCACACGGCGATGGTCTTCGGCCAGATGAACGAGCCGCCGGGTGCCAGGCTTCGTGTTGCACTGAGCGGCCTGACCATGGCCGAGTACTTCCGCGACGAGACCGGCGCCGACACGATGTTGTTCATCGACAACATCTTCCGGTTCAGCCAGGCGGGCTCGGAAGTCTCGGCGCTGCTCGGTCGAATGCCCAGTGCCGTCGGCTATCAGCCCACGCTGAGCACGGAGATGGGCGAGTTTCAGGAACGCATTACCTCGACGACCAAGGGCGCCGTCACATCCGTACAGGCGGTCTACGTCCCGGCGGACGACCTGACCGACCCGGCGCCGGCCACGGCCTTTACCCACCTCGACGCCTTCATCGTCCTTGCGCGGAACATCTCCGAGAAGGGCATCTACCCGGCGATCGACCCGTTGGCCTCGTCGAGCCGTATTCTCGATGCGCAGTACGTCGGCGATCATCACTATGCCGTCGCCCAGCGCGTGCAGATCATCCTCCAGCGCTATCGCGATCTCCAGGACATCATCGCGATTCTCGGCGTCGAGGAACTGAGCGAGGAAGACAAGCTGCTCGTCTCTCGTGCCAGAAAGATCGAACGGTTCTTCAGCCAGCCGTTCTACGTCGCCGAGGTCTTCACCGGCTTCCCCGGCAACTACACCCAGCTCGAAGACACGATCCGCAGCTTCGAGGAGATCTGCGACGGCAAGCACGACGCTTTGCCCGAACAGGCGTTCATGTACGTCGGCAACGTAGAAGAAGCCATCGAACGAGCCAAGAAGCTCCGAGAGCAGGCATAAAGCCGCCGATGGCATCGGCGGGGGCCCACCGGACGGCCCAAGGTCTTAGTCCGCGCGGCACTGCCCGCTGGCGGACGCCCCCTTCAACATGGGTCGCGGTCAACCCGGCCCATCACGCCCTCAATCGGCGACCAGCAACGCAACGAGCGCTGGGATGTCGTCGACATCGATGACACCGTTCGCGTCGAAATCGTAGGCGCATTGAGAGACGGCCTGCGGTTCCGGAGCGTTCCCCATAAGGGTCTGGACGAGCGGGGCGATGTCGCGACCGTCGACCGTGCCGTTACGGTCACCGTCCCCCGTCGCCGCCGGCCACACTCTCAGCGCCGACGGCACGCTGCCGACGCGCCCGATGTCGTCGAACACGTCACACGTCACGATCGTATCATGCTCCGCCACGGTCACGCCCGCCAACAGGAGATGGGGACTGTCCTCGCCAACGGGGGCGCACCCGTGGCGCCACTGATAGTGCAGCGCGCCGGTGCCGGTTGCTGCGACACTGAATGCGGCGTCCAGACCGTCGCAGATGTCAATGTCTTCAGGTTGCTCGACGATCGTCGGATGTGAGAGCAGCAGGTGAACAAATCGCTCGACGTCGGCCGCGTCGAGTGGGCCGTCGCTGTTGATGTCACCCGCACAGATCGTATCAAGCGAAGGCCCGGTCGGGACTTCGAGCAGCGCCTCAACGAACAGGGAGATATCCCGACCATCTGTAACGCCGTTGTTGTCGAGGTCGCCGGTTCCGCGCGTTCGAACGGTCACCACGGCCTCGGCGCTGCTTCGCGTCCCGCATGGATTGGACACGTCGCACGTGACGACATTCTGGTCGTACCACGGGCCGATGCAGGGCACGGTGAATACGTCGCTGTCGCCGCCGACGGCGAAGCCGCCGCGCCGCCACTGATAGTGCAGCGGTCCCTCCCCGCCGAGGGTCGTGATCTGAAACACGGCCGTCTCCTCGCTGCAAAGCGAGACATCCTGAAGGTCCGCCACGATGGTCGGCAACGAGGGCCAGACCTCGAGATCGGCCGCCTCACTCATCATCGTGCCGCACGCATCGGTCACGCGGCAGGTGATCTCGCTGCCGTTGTCGGCGAGCGGCACGCTTTCCAACGTAAGAACCGGCGCATCGGCGCCGATGAGAGCGCCATTGCGGAGCCACTGATAAGAGAGCGAGCCACTGCCGGTCGCGTCAATCTGGTAGGTCGCGTTCTGTCCTTCACAAACCGCCGTGGCGGTGGGCGACGCCACGATCGCGGGACAGCCCGTGCCTTGCAGGCAGCCGACAATCTGCACGCCGTTGAGGAACGCCACGTCCTCGGCCGTACCGCTGCCGAATGGCGTTGCGGTCACCGTCACCGTGTCGCCGACAACACCGGTGAACGTGACGAAGTTGCCGATCTGGCTCTGTGTGGCGTCGACGAGTTCGGCATCCGGGTCGCTGTAACTGACGCTGTGGACGACGCGCGTCGAGCCGGCCACTTCGATGTTGGAGGTCCACTGGCCTTCATGATCGTCGTTCCATGCGTCCACATAGACGATCACCTCGTAGCTGGCCCCGGCTCCGAAGACCGTGTCCAGGTTGAAGACCGTCAGGCTCGCCTCTTGGGAATCCCAGAGCAGCCCGGCCATGAGTTTGTGGTTCCGGTCTTCAGGCTGATAAACGGATATTGGCGGGATCGGCTCGTTTTCGACCTGGTTCTGTGACCATCCCGAGCCCTCAAACGCCCAGGACGCCGACACGCTCGGGTGATACGCACCCGAGGCGCCGCGCAGGCCCACGAGCAAACCCGACGCTGCGTTTTCGCCGGTGGCATTCCAGAAGACCTGTGGCGCAGCGCCGAGCACATCGGTCTCGGACAGCGGCGCGAGCATGTGTCCCGTCGACAGGCTGCCGGTGCAGTCGATGCCGATCACCTCCCGTTTGCTTGCCTGGGCGGCGGCCTGCACGACGGCGGGAAACCACACGTCGGCCATCTTGGCGTAGCCCACGTCGTTGGGGTGTACGTTGTCGATCAGGTCATCGGGATAGACCAACGCATCCTCCATGTCCACGAGGAGGATACGGTCGCCGGCGGCGATCCGTGCGAGCGCCATCGCCAGGATGTTGTCGTTAAACTGGCTGACCATCGGTTCATAGACGGCCTGATTGATGATGAGGGCCAGAACAACGACGATCTCCTCGTCGACCGAGTCGATCGCGTCGAGAATCGCCTCGACGTCGGACGGATCGGGGTCCAGCGCGTTGGTGCCGATGTGCAAGAGCACGATGTCCGCCGGGTTTGTGTGGAGGAACCAAGCCGTCTGAGACGCTATCCAGTGGTCGGGCCAACCCGGACGG
>CAZUCH010000421.1:0-3150 GCA_964619045.1 uncultured Planctomycetales bacterium
TCCACCCCGCGTAGAAAGACCCGCCACATGGCCAGGCAGGCGGATGCTTGGTTGGCGTCTGGCTTCAAGGTGTGGCTCCTCCGCCGCGTTCGGCCGAGCCCAGCGACGCACGCGGCAGCCAACCGCCCGCTGCCGGCAAGCTTAAATGATGCCTCCTCAGCAGAATTCGTGGGTGAGTGAGGGGATCCGACAAGGCGGAAAGTGCGGTTTTTGGGGCCTTGCGGGCCGATTTGTTCACCGGCGAAGCGGGACGAAACCGACAGCGGGTTTGGCGGCGTCGGTTTCCCCCCCATCAGAGCGGCCCCTCAGCCTGCGGCTCGGGACCCTGTCGGCCGTCGCTCGCCCTAACGAGCGAAGCGAGCGGGCGACGGCCGATAGGGTGGGACGCAGGCGGCCTGCGGACGGGCTCCCCGAGGCTTGAGCGGCCTTGGGACGCCCACAGATTCTGCTGGAAAGCCCATTTTCGAGCTACGGACCGGCGGGACGCCGATGCCCCCCATCCGAACCTCGCCTACGCCTTCCGATCCTGTCCGGCTCGACAAATCGTGGTTGGCGCGTGACAATGCGACGTTTTCGCGCAAGGCACGAGGACAGACATGCCGCATGAAACGTTGAAGTCGCTTGTCAGGACCAAACGCTGGGAAGATGTCGAGGCGGAATGGCTCTCGGTGATCGACCAAACCACCGCCGATCCCGCCGCGCTGCTCAAGGTGGTCGACGACGTGGTCAGCGAGCAGCAGAACGAACTCGCCGAGACGATGGGCTGGGCCTGGCTGTCGAGCATGAAGGAAAAGCACTCCGCGCGCGAGGCGCTGCGGCTCGGCCGGGGGCTGCTGCTGCGGCTGCCCGATGGCGAGCAGCTTCGCGAGGAGATCCTCTCACTCTACAAAGAAACACACACGGATCACCCCCAGGTCGACACGTGGATCGAGCGATCCGGTCTGAGGTCCGGCAAGTCGGTTCGCCGGGCCCTGCGTTTTCTTGACGTCGGGCTCAGGCTCACTGAGGGGACCTACCTGATTCACAGCACAGAGGACGAGGCCGCTCAGGTCGTCGAGACAGACTTCGACGGCGACGAGATCACGATCAAGAAGGCCCGGCGCACACAGACGCTCACGCTGACCGAGGTCGTGGCGGACTACGACATCGCGGATGAGAACAACTTCCTCGTCATGCAGCAACTGCATCCCGAGCGCATCGGCGAGCTGATCGAAAAAGACCCGATCGCGCTCGCCACCGGCATCCTCAGCGGCCATCGCAGGGAAATCGACCGCGACGAGTTGAAACTGATGCTCGTACCGGCGTATTTGCCGCCGAAGAAGTGGGCGGACTGGTGGGGCAGAATTCGTACCGGCGTCAAAAAGTCGCGGAACCTGCGACTGGAGGGACGTTCGCCGATGTTCCTCATCTACGATCCGGTCGGCCAGACGCTCGAGCAGGAGACGTGGACCACCTTCACCGCGGCGACGACGCCCCGTCAGTGGTTGGATGTACTCGAAGGCTACTTGCGCGACGCAAAGCTCCGCAAGAGGGAACCCGACACGGCGTTTCTGGACCGAGTTCAGAGCGCCCTCGTCGAACGGATGGAACGTTTTCAGAAGCACCGAGAGCCTGAGGCGGCCTTCGCGACGGCGCTGGTCATCGAGCGCCTTGCGGCCGACGGTCTGCCCATTGCCACCGGCGCCCACGGCTCGGCCATCGAGATGCTTCGGGCTTCCGAGAAGCCGGTCGAACTAGTGGCTGGCGTGCCGGATGCACGGCTGTGGTCGTTGGGTGTGTCCTGCGTGGAGCAGGCGTTTCCCGAGGATTGGCCCGATTTGTTTGCCGAGTTGATCCTCTTCGCACCGGCGGGTCAGTGCAACGTCCTGGCCAAGCGCGTCGAGGCGGCGGGCAAGGGAGACCGGCTTGTCGCGACCGTCGATCAGGCCGTCGCCGAGCCCGGTCGATTCACGGACGCAATGATGTGGGTCTGGAACGGCCCGGCTGTGTCGGTCGAGCTGCCCATTCCCCCGGCGACGGAGCTCCTGGCGTCGATTCTGGCCCTCGTCGGCCCCGCTCGGCTTTCGGAAGGCCGAGCCGTGGGGCAAACCGTCAACAGGATGCGGATCCGCGTCCGCGCCGGGCTCGGCGCCAAAGGCTACGCGGCATTCAAGAAGTCATTCGAGGGCCTCGACCTTCCGCTGGCACAGACCATACGCCGGCTGCTCCAGCGCGCCGAAGGTCTGGGCCCCAGTGCTCAAGGCGACATGTTGACGATCCTGACGCGCGCTTTTCCGGACCTCTACGTCAAGGTGGAAGTGCCCGTCTGGGAGGACCCGAACACCCTGTACTTCTCCCGGGCCGGGCTGCGGAAGCGAGAAGAAGAGTTGGCCGAACTCGTCAATGTCAAGATGCGGGAGAACGCCAAGGCGATCGGCGAGGCGGCATCGCACGGCGATCTGAGCGAGAACTCCGAGTACAAGTTCGCCCTCGAGGAGCGCGACCTTCTAAGGGCTCGCGTCGCGCAGATCAACAGCGAACTGGCGCTCGCGAAACTGCTCGAGCCCGACGAGATCCCCACGGACCACGTGAGCATCGGTCAACAATTGTGCCTCCGCCCCACAGGCGGCGGCGAACCGCGCGTCTTGCGCATCATGGGCGCCGGCGACTCCGACATCACGTCGAACGTCTATTCCTACAAGACCCCGTTGGCTCAACAGATGATGGGCGTGAAGAAGGGCGAAACGGTACAGATCGCCTTCGACGGGAACGACGAGGTCGAATACGAAATCGCCGAGATCGAAAACGTGATGGACTGAGCGAGCCGCCCATGCGATCAGCTTGCCGTTCGTAGCCATGCCTTGATGGCGTCGCAGTCTTGCTGCCACTCGGGCGAAAGCCGGCGCAACAGAAAAACGCCGTACAGAAGATCCACCGTTTGCGACAGGTGGCGAATTTGCTCGATGCGCTCCTCCGCCCGGGCGCTGCCGTTGCCATCGCCGTCGATTGATGGCAGCGTGGCGGCGGTGATGTTGAACGTCTCGGCCTGGAGCGTGAACTCGTATTGCTCGCCCTGCCGGGAGACGATCAAGCCCATCTTTCGCGGGAGCTTGCCGGACTGGATGGCGCGGCGGCTCTCCGGCAATTGGGTCGGGCCGTCGCAGGTGATGA
>CAZUCH010000422.1:0-3147 GCA_964619045.1 uncultured Planctomycetales bacterium
GTGAGAACGCGATGACCAGGATTGGGTCGGTGAAGAAGTTGGCGGCCCCGAGCAGAAATTGGGCCGTCATGTAGCGAGCGAAGACGACATCCGTGCGCAGGATCGTCGCGGCCTCGCGAATCCCGTTCAGTATGCCCAGGTGGGGCCTGCCGGGCTCGTCGGCCCGTTCGCGCAGTCGCCGCAGCTCGGCCACTTCGCCGCGTATCCGCATCTGACGCAGCGGCAGTAGGGAGCAGGCCCCAAGGACGGCGGCGGTCGGGTATATCCATCGATAGCAGCCCGGATCCCAGTCATACAACGAGCTGAGCGAGTATGTGGTCAGGAGGGCCATGAATATCCGCACCGTCTGCAACCGTCCGGCGATGCGTGCCCGGTGCGTGCCCGGGTAGTTGACCTTCCAGATCGTCGTTCGCAGCGTGATCAGCCCCGAGAGGAACAGATGCGTGCCGGCAATCTGGGCGGCGAATAGCCATCCACCCCAGGGACGCCAGTCGGCCGATGTCAGCCCGACCGAAGCGATGATGACCAGCGCGCAGGACGCGATGAGAATGAAGGCCTGTTTGCGAGGCTTGCCCCGCAAAAACGCCCCCCAAGCCACGTTCAGGACGTTCATCAGGATCGGCAGCGCCCAGATGAGCGTGGTGAGGACTTCGGCGGTCTCGAACGTCTTGGCGGCCACGACGCCGACCATGTTGCCTTCGACGGTGCCGGCCACGATGCCCCACAGCGTGATCTGGCGCCGCTCGGCCACGTAATTGGGCCGTGTCATGAGCGGGAGGTCGTCGAGCCGAAGAAAGTCGAACACGCGTAGCATGGAACACCGCAAAAGCGGGCATCATAGCATTTCTGTCGGGTGACGCGCGCGGCCGAAGGTTGCCGGTTCTCAGTCGCCTTTCACATCCAAGTTCCAGGCGTCATCGTCCCAGAAGTCGCGGGAGACGATCATCGCGATCTCGTAGCCATCATCGCCACCCCCCTCCGGCGGTTCAAACACGTCGACTCCGAGATGGGATGCGAACAGCAAGTCGAACTCCCTGAACAGGGCGCGGACCTCCGTCGTGGTTCGCGTTGGGTATACGCCGAAGCAGACCAGCCGGTCGTCCTCGGAAACCGCCAGGAGTTGGCGGGCAACCACTCGGCCGGACGCATCGCGGGCGTAGAGGACATGCTTGTTGATGTCGAGCGCGATGGCGGCAGCCGAGTAGCTGAAGTCGCCGCCGATGCCCAGGCATGTGCCGAAGTATGAGCCGAGTCGCAGCACCTCGAGCGCGTCGCGTTCGATGGACAGATCCAGAACGCCAAGCTCGGGCACTTCGCCGCGATGACTCATGCCTTGCACCCACTTGGCTGGATCAAGCTTGGTGCGCTTTGCCAACCATTCCTGGTTCTTCGGATGATCCTCGGCGTAGCCTTCATTCCCGGTCAGGTACGCCTTGAGAAGCCGGCGCAATGATCGTTTGTTGTCATCCGCCGACTGCTGAAGCATCAGTGCGTGCTTCACCTTGCCGGTCCTCTCGGCTTCCGGAAGTCCCTGCGCCATCCGGTCGAGGGCGAGCTGGTTCAGCACGTCGAGTTGCAGGGCGAGCCAGCCTTCGCGTATCAGCGCCACGTCGCGCTCAACCTGCGCCGGCTGAAGCGATCTTTCCCCGCGAAGATGCTCTTTGAAGCGTCTTGGAACCGGGTCTGTGACGCCAGGGCGCCGATGCTTCTCTGCCAGTGCGACCAGCGAGGAAGGATCTGTGGCGTTCTCGGCGGCGGCAATCAACGGGTGTTTGCGAAACAGGTTCAGCAGGTCGTCCCGCAGCACGGAGCTGAGCGCTCCCAGCGTCTGTGCAGTTTTCGCCAACTTGGCGGGGAAGCGTTTGATCGCTGGAATGGCGAAGTCGGGCCACTGACGAACGAGGCAGCGCAGGCCGCGCCCGATGAGCAGCGCCTCGTTGCTACGTCGCGTGGCGGCCTCGAGTTTCCGCAGCGACTCGTCGGGTGCCTCCTCAATCTCGATCCAGCGGTCGGCCGGGGCGAAGGTCAGGTCTGTCAGAGCAAAGTGGTCGTGCCCGGCCTCCACAAATGGGCTCGCGCAGAGCCGCGTGAGCAGTGGAGCGTAGCGCTTTAGGGCAGCGCGCAATCCCTTGAGGTCGTCCTCCCAAATCCAAATCAGCTCGTGCAGGTGCCGGATAGCCTTGGGACGGTATGCGGGCGCCACGGCCTCCACAAACGCCAAAAGCGAGGGACCACGATCCTGCAGCAACTGCCACTTGCGGAGATACACGTCGTAATTGAGCTCTTCATACACGAGGTCCGCGAACACAATCACGAGTTGGCACGCACTCCGCGGGTCGAGCCGCTTCCAGCCCGGTGCTTCGAGGAGCTCCTTGAAGCCATCCAAGGCGTAGCATCGCTGCCACAACGTCATTGCCAATGTCGGGCGCCAATCCTCGGCATCCCGTACGTAGTCGGCAAACTGCATTACGGCCGAAGCGACACCTTCGAGCGAGGCGACGTCCGTGAATTCGCAGTCCTCTTGATACTCGTTCGCCAGCACGAAGCCGTCGTTCGCGTAGCTCAGAGTGGCCCGCTGATACACACTGGTAAGCGCGTAGAAAATCCGATGGCGGTAGACGGAATCCGACGATAGAGCATCGGCGCGCACCAGACCGTCTACGACCTGCTTGCCGGTCAACCGCTTATATGCCGACGATTCGACTAGCAGCTCGGCAAGGTGGATTCTCCTTTGCGGCGGCATGCCCGCGATGACGTGGCACCAGTCCACAAGTTGCCTGGCGGGGCTGATTGAAAGCAGCGCACTGACGCAGCGCCGCAGTTGAGCGTCCTGATCCAGCCCGAGTGCCCAATAGGCCGATAGAGCCGCCGAAACCTGCTCCCAATCACATGCCTGCAAGCTCCATAGCAGATGTCGTTTGAAGCCGGTCGGCAGGGCCGCGATCTGCTTTCGGCACTCTGGGGGCCAGCACTGTGCATTGGGGTGAAGAGACTCCAGCCCGCGTTCACGGAGCACTTTTCCGTACGGGTGGACCTTCTCGACCAGCGCAACAGCTTCCTCGAAATGTGGGCTCAGCCGTGTGAGGATGCGTTCCTCGTCGGCGGCGACACACAGATGCGGGCCAAGATCAACCGGGACCGCGCGCC
>CAZUCH010000423.1:0-3140 GCA_964619045.1 uncultured Planctomycetales bacterium
GATATTGACGCGCACCACCAGCAATCGGCCGTCCGGTAGCCGTACGTCGAGGAGCCGGTGAAACGTCCCCTGCTGACGTAGTGTTGTGACCACCGCCGGACGCATCCGCAGCACTCGGTAACACACGTCGGCCACGGCCTTGGGGCTCACCTCTCGGCGCCGTAGCTGCCGCAGGACGGCGTCGCTCACGGGCAGGTCGGCCTTCGGGTTGAACATCGCCCGCCGCGACCGGTTATATGTTGCCAGCCCGTTGGAACACGCCGTGGTGGGCGGCTTAGCCAAGATCATCATAGCCCAGCAACTTCATCATCACGCCGGCCAGCGACTTGATTTCCCGCTTCTGATTGGCGGTCAACTCGTCAGCCGTGGCCAGGTTCGCCGCGGTGGTCGGCAATCGAATCGTGCCCCAGGGAAAGACCTCCTCCAGCTTGGTACCGTTGAACGATGGGTAGAGGCATTTGTCCGAAGGTGATAGCCCCAGGCGATCGCACAGGTCGGTCATGGCCGCCGCCGGATCGGCCACCAGATCCTCGAACCGCAAGATGTGGAAGTTCCGAGGATAGCAACCGGCATACGTCAATGCCTGCAACTGGCAATACGACCAGGTCCACGTGTAGCGCTCCAGCGACAGCGGGAACGGTCGCTTGGAGGTGTCCGCAAAACCCGAATAAGGGTTGCGCACCACGTGGATAACATGCCCGTCCGGAAAGTCGGCGAAGATCTTCGCAGTGTCCAGGCACTGAACCGGGTTGTAACCGACGTAAGCTCGCTCGCGACCGCTACCACTGTGGTTCTTCCAGGCCTCGAAGGTCGAACGGAAGAAAGCCTCCACGGCGTTGGCGCGATTGCGCGGCCGGCACTCGAAGTGGGCAACGAAACGCTCCTTGCGCAGCGCTTCGTCAAGATCGATGCCCGCGTCCTTGAACTTGCTGCGCCCGGGAACGCGGCACAGCGTCTTCAACTCCTCGTCCCAGAACATCTCGTAGTCGCGCGCCGGCGTGCCGTCGATCGGAAACTCCGGCCAGCGATAACGAATCGGCACGAAGCTCGACAGATAGTCCTGGCAATAGCCCGTGCCGAGCTGGGATTCAAAGGGATACACAAACAGCTCCGGGTGCCCATCCAGCATCCGGTGCGTCGTGTTACCGCCGTTCTCGTACATGGCCGAGAGCATGATGAGCTTGAATGGCTCCACTGTCGGTCTCCGTGCTAGTGTTGTCCTTGAAGAAGTTTCGATACCACTTGATCGTGTTCTGCAGACCCTCATCGAGTGCGAACAACGGCCGCCAGCCGAGTTCACGCCGCGCTCGGGCCGCGCTGAGGCACTGCTTCTTAATCTCCGACGGCGCCGCGCCCAGAACCTCGGGCTCCCGATCGGATTGCATCAGCATCAGGATGCGCCGCACCAGTTCCAGCACCGTCACCGGGCGCTCGTCTGAGAAGTTGTAGGCCCGACCTCGCAACTCGGGACTGTCAGCCAGCTTCTCAGCCAGCAGCATGTAGGCCGCCGCGCCGTCCTCGACGTACACGTAGTCCCGGACCAGCGAGCCGTCCGACCGAATCACCGGCGACCGGCCTCGCAGAACCGAGCGAATCGTGCCCGGTACGATCCGATTCCAGTTCAGATCTCCGCCGCCATAGAAGTTGCCGCAGCGCGTGATCGCCACGGGCAGATCGTAGGTCTTGGCATAGGTGGCCCCGATCAGATCGGCGCACGACTTGCTGACATCGTACGGGTGCTGACCCCTTAGCGGCGTCTGCTCGTCATAGGGCAGCTTGTCCTGATCGCCGTAGGCCTTGTCACTCGATGCCAACACGATCTGCTTGACCAGCGGCGAGCGGCGGCAGGCTTCCAGCAGCGCCCACGTACCGCCGATGTTGGTCGAGTATGTCGAGACGGGATTGCGGTTGGCGATGCCCACGATGGTCTGGGCCGCGAGGTGAAACACCGTATCGACCTCGTATTCGCCCAACACGCGTTCGAGCAACTCTTGGTCACGCACATCGCCCCGGACGACGCAGACCTTGTCGGCCAACCCGTCACGCAGCAGAGCGCTGCCTGGTACCCAATCGCGCAGCAGGCAAACAACGTCGGCGTCGGCGTCAATCAGGCGACTGACCAACCAACTCCCGAGAAACCCGCTCGCTCCGGTCACCAGCGTTCGTCGATCCTGCCAGAAATCGCTCATTGGGCGTCTGTGTCCATACCTTCCACGGAGCCTGGCCGCTGTTCCACAGCTCATTGAGAGCCTGGTACTCGCGGTAGGTGTCCATCGCGTAGAAAAATCCGTCGTGCTTGTAGGCCAGTAGCTGTCCGTCGGCGGCCAGCCGCTCCAGCGGCTCACCCTCCAGAATGCAGTCGTCGCCGCCAAGATAGTCAAACACCGGCTGCTCGAAGACGAAGAAGCCTGCGTTTATCCGCCCGCCCAACTGGGGCTTCTCGCGAAAACGCCAGACTCGGCCCGACGAATCTGTGTCGAGCAGGCCGTAACGCGAAGTCGGGTTGACGGCCGTCAGCGTCGCCAAGCGCCCGTGAGCGCGGTGGAAGCTCAGCAACGCGCCGATGTCGACGTCGGCCAGTCCGTCCCCATAAGTCGCCAGGAACGTCGACCCACCCACGTAGCGTTGTACGCGCTGAATGCGACCGCCGGTCATCGTCTCCAGACCGGTGTCGGCGAAGGTGACTTGGAAGTCCCGCTCGCCGTGCGCATCGTGGTAGGAGATTTCGGGCTTTGAACCGAGCGACATCGTGAAGTCGTTGGTCATCGCGTTGTAGTGCAGGAAGTATTCCTTGATCATCAGCCCGCGATAGCCCAGGCACAACACGAACTCGTTGAGCCCATAGTGGGCATACAGTTTCATGATGTGCCACAGGATCGGGCGCTGCCCGATGCTGACCAGTGGCTTGGGACGAAACTCGGTCTCCTCACGCAGCCGCGTGCCCTGGCCGCCACAGAGGATTACCACCTTCATCTACGCACTCCCAGACTGCTAACCAGGCAATGCCGCAACGCAATCACGTTCAGCCGCGCCGAGCTTCGGCACTGCCATCGTGATGGTGTTATCGGTTTCGTGACGACACGTGGTCTTGCCCAAGCGCAAGCCGTGCGCCGTGGCAGCACCCGGGCCATGCAGTGCGG
>CAZUCH010000424.1:0-3132 GCA_964619045.1 uncultured Planctomycetales bacterium
CGCCTGTGCCCCAGTGGCCGCCGCCAGACTTGCCTGAATCGCGTCAGACCGCGTTTCCCCTCGGGCAGTCTCCGTCTCCAACTGATCGCGAAAGTTCTCGAGGAGCCGAAAGGGGTACGGTCTGGCTTCCGTCGGTCCATGGGCGCGAAGACTATCCAAGTCGACCGTCAACTTCTCCTGTGATGCCTTCAGTTCAGCCTCATGGTCCAAGGCTGCGAGGATTTGCCCATACAGGCGGTCGAGGCGACCTAGCAATTCCAGTTCCCGTTGCAGAGCTTCTGGAGCTTCATGCCCTTCGGTTTGTGCAGACTCAATCGCCGCCTTTGTGGCAGCCAAGTCGACGGAGAGTCTTTCGCGATCGCTTGTGGTCTGCTCCCTGACCGAGGCAGGTTGCGTTGTTGCGGCGGGTTCGCCTGATGTTTTCTGCTGAGCAGAGGCGACACCGGGCAGAATGAGCACGAGCGTGACAATGACAGCAATACAGCGAGCCTGTGTCATGGTGGACTCCGTGGCGTGTTGGCAAGGTGCAGTGGCGAGGTGATGCGCCAACAATGAAGCGCTGCTCGGCCTCGATCCAGCCTGCCGTGGCATTCCCGCGGGCCGGTTTGAGCGGAACTTCGCGGAGCCAAACCGAGTTGCAGAAAGAAACCCATTGATCCCGACGAACGGGGCTGACGTAGTATTCCAGACCGTAGTGGAGAGGATGTCCATTCTGTGAAATCTCCCTCTAGAGGGTGCCCTGCAGCTGCGGAAGGAGCGCTGACGCAAAGCTAAGTACAATGAAAAAACCACACATATCCGTGACCGTCGTCAGTATCGGGCCGGAGGCAAGTGCCGGATCCTTACCCATACGTTTGAGCACCAGCGGAATGCACCCGCCGATGCTCACGGCAATCGTAGTGTTTAGAGCCAGCGCTCCACCGACGACAAGACCCAGATAGGGGTTGCCTTTCCATAACCAGGCCACCGCCGCAATCAACGTCCCCAAAGCAATACCGTTGACCATCCCAAGCAGCACTTCCTTGCCGAGCACATATAGCATCTCCGTGGGACGGACGAGACCCAGCGCGAGTTCCCGCATGCTTACGGCCGCCGCCTGATTCCCGGAACAGCCGCTCATATCGGAAATGATCGGGAGGAACACGGCCAGAGCGATCACTGCCGCCAAAGTCTCCTGGTAAAATGCAATCACGCTGGCCGCGAGCACGTTCAGCAGGATGTTCACGCTGAGCCACGAAAGCCGACGCCGAGAGCGCAGAAGAAGCGGCATCGAGCGAAGCTCCTCTCCACCGACGATTCCCTGCGACTTGAGGTAGTTGCTATCGCTACGGTCGGCGAGTGCTTCTTCCACCGCTGCCCTGCGGACGACGCCGATGATAGCGTGCTGTTCGTCGGTGACCGGAACGCCATAGAATGGGTGCCGGTCGAAGAAGTCGCGCAGTTCGTCCAGGTCCGCAAGGTCGCTAACGGTCAACGGGTCGCGACGCATCAACTCGCTGATCGGCTGTCTCTTCCTGGCGAGTAGTAGGTCACGAAGTTGAAGGACGCCGACGAGTCGGAAGTTTTGTGACGTCACATAAGCGTACTGGACGTTGTATTCTCGATATTCATCAGCGTGCGTGCGCAAATCATCGACCACGTCCGTTACCGTGAACGCCTGGGGATACGCGAGGAATTCCGTCACCATCAAGCCGCCGGCGGCGTCGTCCGGGTAACGGCTGAGCAAACGTGCGTCACGAGCCTCATCCGGATCCATGGCGTCGAGGATGGCGTCGGCTTCTTCACGCGGGAGATCGCCAATCAGGTCCGCCTGTTCATCGCTGGGCAATTCGTCCACGATGGCGGCCGCGGTTCCTGGTTCAAGCTGCTCGAACAGTTCTGCAGCCTGGGCATCCGGAATCTGCTCGACGAGATCGGCTGCGTGTTGCGGATCAAGGGCCGTCAGTAAGCGTACTTGGTCCTGCGAATCAAGGTGCGATAGCGCTCGCGCGGGTTCTCCAGGCGGCAGGGCTTCGAGAAACGCTTCCAGGTGTTCGGCGTCAGATTCCTCGACGAGTCTCTCGAGTTCGACCCACGGATGTTGCTCATCGACTGCCGGCATGACTTGATTTCCCTGTTAACCCAAGTCGGGTGCGGGATGGTCTAATGCACCCGCTGCCTTGCTGATACGTCACTCATACATCTCAGGTGCACAGATCGCTTGCCCAGCGATAGGCGGGCGAATTCTAGCCGGAGGGCGGATGCACCAGCCCGAACGGCACTTCCGGGTCCATCTCCAGCACCAATTGCCCACCCGAAAAAGCCCGGACGAAGCCGTCCGTCGCCGAAACTACGACGGCTGAGGCATGTGTGCAGGCTGTGATGGCTGCCGCCGTCGTGTGGCGCGTACCAAGGCCGGCTGGAACCTCGATTGACACCTCTGGCGCCATAAGGAACGCCCCTGCCGTTCGAATGAGGCCGTCACCGCGGACGATGAACGCACCATCCAGCTTGGCGAGCTCGGTCAGCATCTGATGTATGTTGGGGTCCGTCAGCATTCGAGACGATTCTTCATGACCCTGAAAGGGATTCAGGACAAGTTGCTTTGACCCTTTGGCTACCTCTTCCGAGTCACCAAGCATGAAGAGTGCCCCAAGGGGCTTTCCCTGCCGAGTGATCACGCCGATCTTGCACGCCACAAGCAGCGCCGCCTCCATGACCGTAGGACGGATTCCATCCGTCAGTCGAATCATCTCCGAGAGGGCAACCTCCGATACGTTCTCCTCCACGTCCGTCACAAGAACGAGATCACCGTTTCCCTGGCAAAGATCGTGTCCGACGGCGCACACCGCCAGGTCGCCGATCGAGACTTTGCCCACGTTGATTGCCGTGGACACCGCGTGGCGAGCCTGCCTGTACTTGTTCGCCACACGCATGGAAAGCCGTAGCGTATTGAACCCGTCGCGGTTGAGCGCGTCGAAAGTCTCCCCGCTAGTTGTCGCGGCAATCACCGGTATGCTGGATGCGTGCTCGTGGACATTTCGGAACAGCGCGCCTGTTTCTGTTCCGCAGATTATATGGTCCGCCTCCACCGCATCGGCGACCCGTATAATCATCTGCGCCAAGTCCACATCTGACCGAACGGCTTCAGGT
>CAZUCH010000425.1:0-3128 GCA_964619045.1 uncultured Planctomycetales bacterium
CTTAGCATACGTGTGGTGGACGTAGACTAGCGGAAGGAAGTGCTGAATGCCGTGCTCGGCCAAGGCGCTCGCGACCCGTTTCTCGTTACGCGCGCGGGTGTGCAAAACCCACCAGCGGCCGGGCGCGCGCAGAATTGCTTCGTGCGCGTCTAGCCTGGGGTCGGCGTGTTCCAGTGGCTTGGAGGAATCCCCCACCGGCTCGGCGCAGGCTGGCATCGGCGTGTGCTTCGTGGCATGCAACTCATGCGGCGGCGAAAGTTCCGGTTGCCGCGCCGGATTCTGCTCGTGCGGCGGCGGCCGCAAGTCGTCGCTTGGCATCAGGCTCATCTACTCCTACCTCGTCGCGATTCTCGCACGAAACGCAGACGGACACCTTGAAGATGGACGCGCGGCCGCTCCGTTAGCGACTGGTTGCCAAGCAGTTGCCATGTGGCGTCGCGCGACGTTACACCCGCGGCCTGCGTCACACTCGGCCACCCGACGGGTGCACTCAAGTTCCATACCATCCAGACGGTCACGAATCGTGCTCCGGCAAGCCTCCGTACCCTAGGCTGTGCATCATCTGCGTGAGGTCGACGGGGTTGCGGGCGTTCATTTTGCTCTTGATGTGCGACCGGTAGATTTCGACGGTTTTCTCGTGGATCCCCAGTTGCTTCGCGATCGCACTGCTAGTCCGGCCTGCGATTACGAGATGCACGACCTCGCGCTCCCGCGGCGTCAGCCGGTCGTACCGCAGCCGGATATCATTGCTGACCACATGGCACGCCCGTGTGGCCAGATCCCTGGCCAGGGCCGCGAAGACGGCCGGAACCAGCCGCTGCTCCAGATGCTGGTTCTCGATCACGTCGACCGCACCGGCTTTGACGGCGCTGACCGCTGTGGAAACATCGCTGGAGGCCACCGCGAAAACGACCGGCATTCGTACGCCCCGCAGCTTGAGTTCACGCTGCGCTGCAAGCACGTCGCCAACAGCCTGGTTCGCGCCCAACACGATGCAGGCCGGCCCGTCGACCGCCACGGCATTCAGGAGTGCTTCGGCATTCGAGTGCGTTTGCACACGCAGCCCGGTAGCTTCGACCAGACTCCGCAACGTGTCACGCGTCTGCTCGTTGGCGTCCAACACAAACACGACCGGCGAGCCCGTGAACACCTCCGGTGATTCGTACCAACGCTCGGCGACAGCGGGCGAGCTATTGCTGGCTCTTGCCATGGGATTGGGTACCAGGGCACCCCTCGTATAACAAGGACACAAGACGACTGGCGACTTCTGGCTCGGACGCTCACTCAAGTACAGCCTCGCGGTGTGCTGCGCGCCATTGTGACGGGCTATGTACACGCAAACAAGAACGATACTTAGTGCGCAGACTCCGTCCCCGTCACTTGGGCAGCTTCTTACCCCGGTCACCACGTACGATGGCGCGCAAACCACCATCGGCACCGCTAGACACAGCGCAATCCACTAGGCTTACAGAGCTTCCATGCCCTGCCCGAGGCCCGATCAACACATGCCGTCGCGTGTACTGTCTCGCAATAAACGCGCACGCACCTAGACCCTACCCCCATAGTGTAAACCCGGGGTCCGTGTAAAGCAAATATTTTTTCTCGAAACCGATACTCGTTGCCGTTGGGGCCGCGGTTTACGCGCGCAAGTCGCGCACTGACAACGTGATCTGGCGAAGCGGTGCGCCAGTGACGCTGGACAGGGTGGTGAGCCTGCTCGCGTTTGAGGCGTGTCTTGAGCAGGTGCTCACCTCCACGCTGCGGCCGGGCGACCTGGTAGTATGGACAACTTGTCAAGCCACAAAGGGGTGCGGACGCCGCAACTGATTCGCGGCGCACGTGCCGAACTGGTCTACTTGCCGCCCTGCCCTACTCGCCGGATATCAATTGAAACTGCTCTGGGTACGACGCCCCGGGTATGCCACAAACTAACTGCCCCCCCGGGTTTCGGCATTGTGTTCCAAATGTGGTGTATGTACACTAGCAAACGGTAACTCGTTGTAGTCGCGAGGACGAGTCGACCAGCGGGTTCCCACGTGCGGCCTCTGCATAGAATGTCTTCGTGCGGGTTTTGGTTCCGGTTAGGAGATTCGCATGCACACCTACTGCGACGATCGCGGCCATTCGGTGATGTCGCTGTTCGACCATGTGGTGGAGCTGCCTGGACAGTTCAATGTGTCCCGAATGTACGCGGGCGTGGTAAAGGCGTGGCATCGCCATGCCCTGCAGGACGACTACTGGACCGTCCTGGCCGGCGCCCTGAAGATTGGCTTGTTCAACACCGAAGACGTCCCCCTCCAGGCGGAACTGCAGTTGGCCGGGGCGCTACCGGGCACGGACGTGACAACGCCAGTCGATATCCCGGCGGGCACCGGCAAAGCTGTCCATCTGGGGGAACAACGCCCCGGCGTGTTGCGAATCCCGCGGCGGCTCTGGCACGGCGGCGTGGCCGCTGGCGGGCGTGATGCTCTACTGCTGTACTATGTCACCCACAAATACGACCCCCGCAACCCCGATGAAGAGCGCGAAGCATGGGACACGTTCCCCTTCGCGTGGACCCCAGAATTCCGCTGACTGCAAGCTGCTGTTTCCCAACAGCAAGTCACCTACACCTGTCCGTTCGATTCCTTCTGTTCGCCTTGTCACACGACGATTTACGCGTTTCGCGTTCTCCGGGCCGACCCGCTACGATCAACCCCTACGCGACCGAACTGAGGGACCATGATGCGCGTCGTGCGCGTTGTCGTCATCCTGCTCCGCGCGTTCTTTCTCCCGCGTGCAACGCTTGCCGCCGAGATCAGGGCTCTTCGCCACCAACTCGGCGTTCTCCAGCGATCGGTGAAACGTCCGCGATTTTGGCAGCGCGATCGGATTCTCTGGGTGTGGCTGACGCAACTCTGGGCGGACTGGGTGCCTTTCGCGCTGCCGCAGTGCTGGCCGTTCTGTTGGTGGCTAGCTGTCGTCATTGACCACTACTCGCGACGCGCGATGGGCTTCGCAGTATTCCCAAAGCGGCCCACGTCACTCGCGATACGCACCTTCCTGGGAAGGATGATCGCTCGAAACAAGCAGATCGGAAGAGCGTCGTGTCGGGAAAGAGGGTTAAGAATAGTGGGTGGGTGAGGGGG
>CAZUCH010000426.1:0-3125 GCA_964619045.1 uncultured Planctomycetales bacterium
CCGGATAGATAAGGTTTTACTTAAGGAGGTAGTATATGCCGAAACGAATATTGGTCATTGATGACGAAAAACCGATACGGGATTCATTTCTGCTGGCCATGGAAGAAACCGAATTTTTGGTGGAGACTGCCTCCTCCGGCGAAGAAGGGGTGACAAAATTCAAAAGCGGTGCTTATGACCTTATTTTTCTGGACCTGAAAATGCCGGGGATGAACGGCATTGAAACGTTGCGGGTGATTCGAAAAACCGATCCGCAAGTTCCGGTCTATGTAGTCACCGCGTTCTCGCAAGAGTATTTTCAGGAGTTGGCAGTGCTCACCAAAGAAGGTATTGCTTTTGAGCTGATGCGCAAGCCTATAGGGTTGGAACAGATTGAAACGCTTGTCCGGGCAGTGCTGTCGTGAAGCGCGGAATTCATTTTATTAACCCGGCGACTAAATAGTCGCAATTTGTCATGCCGGACTTGATCCGGCATCCAGTAATATCGATCGAAAAAACTTTTTGTTGAATGGAGCAGGTGATGAACGAGCCAAAACAGGCAAGCAATATACCAAAGTTGATGTTGGGTTTTTGTGTCTTGATTTCAATATTCCTTCTATTTGGTGTGTTCACTCTATATGATATCCACCGGGTTTCCGATCTGAGCCGTACGATCTATAATCACCCATTGGTCGTATCAAATGCGGCTTTGCAAGCGAATGTGTCCATTACGAAAATGCATCGCAGCATGAAGGATGTGGTTCTTTTTCATTCCCCCGCAAGAATTCAGCAATCCATCAAGGCAGTGCGTGAGGAAGAAGAGCTGGCGTATCAGCATCTCAATAGGATAAAAAACAATATATTGGGTGCAGAAGGTAGGACCCTTGAAAGTGAGGCCAGAAAAATACTTGATGCGTGGCGACCGATTCGAAATGAAGTTATCGGGTTGGTTTTTAATGATCAAAGAGAAAATGCCGCCAACATAACGATTGGTAAAGGAGCCAATCATGTTGCCCTGTTAGAAGAAAAAATGCTTGGGTTAACGAACTATGCTAGAAACAAAGCTTCGGAATTTACGCGTAAAACTGAACAAGTGCATTCACGGTTGAATGTGACTGCGGTCTTTTTTCTGATAGCGGGTGTCCTCACATCGTTATTGGTGGCCCTTTTGACCGTGTATCAAGCGAGGTCTGCAGAAAAAAGCCTTCAGGCAAGCGAAGAACGCTATCGCTCGCTGGTTGAAACCCAAACTGACCTTGTCAGTCGTTTCAGCCCGGATGGCAAGTTTGTCTTTGTTAATGATATGTTTTGTCAGTTTTTTAATAAACCAAAAAAGGAATTAGTCGGTTTTACCTGGGAGCCTCTGCCCGTCGATGATGATATCGAAATCATAAAAGAAAAGTTAGCGACAGTGTCCGCTGCTAACCCGAAAGTCATCATCGAAAATAAAGTACTTTCCGGCAAAGGCCAAGTCCATTGGGTGCAGTTCATCAATCACGGATTTTTTAATCACAAAGGAGATTTGCTGGAAACCCAATCTGTGGGGCGTGACATTACTGAACGCAAAATGGCCGAGCTCGCCTTGCAGGAAAACGCCGAGACACTCAAACAAGCCCAGAGCGTGGGGAAAATAGGGAGTTGGTGGTATGATCCGGCAACGCAAATACCTACCTGGACAGAGGAGATGTTTCATATTTTCGGTCTTGAACCTCAGTCGGAAGCCGTACCGTATGAGGATCATCAAAAAATCATCCACCCTGAGGACTGGGATTGTTTCGATGCCGCTGTAACCCAGGCAGTAACTGAAGGAATTCGGTATAATCTCGAGTTGCGCGCCATACTTCCTGCCGGCGAGATTCGATATATAAATGCAAGATGCGTGGCCCTCAAAAACGATGAAGGGGTTGTAACGCAATTGATAGGCACCACCCAGGATATCACCAAACGAAAGCGGGCCGAACTGGCCCTAAGCCATAGTGAGCAGAAGTACCGCTCTCTTTTTGAGAATTCTAATGATGGCATCATTTTGCATGATTTAGACGGAACTATTTTAGACACAAATAGAAAAATCCAGGAAATGCTGAACTATGGATATGAAGAATTAAATGGGATGACTGTACAAAGGCTTCATCCTGCTTCTGCATTGGAGATTTCAAAGCAGGCCTTTGAACAAACCCGAAAGAATGGAAGCACCGAATTTAGATCCAAATTCATAAAAGCAAATGGATCCTTAATCGATGTGGCGGTCAGTTCAAGTATCATAGATTACCAGGCGGGTTTAGTGCAGGGTCTGGTGAGAGACATCACTGCGCAGAAAAAACTTGAGGCGCAATTGCATCAAGCTCAGAAAATGGAATCCATCGGGAACCTGGCCGGTGGCATCGCCCATGATTTTAACAATATCTTGTCCTCCATCATGGGATTTACGGAATTAGCGCTTGATGATGTAGCCAAAGAAACAACCCTGGAAGACAACCTTCAGGAGGTCTATACAGCCGGGAAGAGAGCACGCGAGCTGGTCAAACAGATACTGGCATTTGCCCGTCAGTCTGATGAGGAACAAAAGCCCATCCAGGTGGACACCATTGCAAAAGAGGTGCTGAAATTTATCCGTTCGACGATTCCCACCACGATTGAGATCAGGGAAAACATAGAAAGCCGTTCACAGATCATGGGCAATTCGTCGCAAGTCCACCAGATTTTTATGAACCTGTGCACCAATGCAGCCCATGCCATGGAGGCTGCCGGTGGTATTTTGGAAGTCAGTGTGACAAATATCGAACACAACGAGCAAGCGCGCCTGTTACTATCCGAGTTGACTTCAGGCGACTATCTGGAAATTACCGTATCTGATACCGGTCCGGGTATTTTACCGGATATCATCGGCTCTGTTTTTGAGCCGTATTTTACCACCAAAAACGTCGGTGAAGGCACAGGGATGGGACTTGCGACGGTGGATGGTATCGTTAAATCTTATGGTGGGAAAATAACCGTTGACAGTAAAGTGGGCCAGGGAACCGTTTTTTCAATATACCTGCCCATAACAAATAAGCGTGAAGCTTATCGATCATACGAGAAAGAGGAACTGCCTTCCGGAACCGAGCGCATTTTGTTCGTTGACGATGAATTGCCCATCGCAAAGATGG
>CAZUCH010000427.1:0-3106 GCA_964619045.1 uncultured Planctomycetales bacterium
CGGCGGCGGCGGCGATCACGGCAACCCCGACCCGACCAATGGATACACCGGCACAAACGTCTACGGCTACAACCTCAGCGGCGACTATGAGAATGGCCTCTCTGAGCGGCACCTGACCACCGCCGCTCTCGATTGCACCGGCGCCGCCGGCACGCAGCTCTCATTCCGGCGCTGGCTGGGCGTCGAGCAGCCGACGTACGACCACGCCTATCTGCGCGTCAGCAACAACGGTACGAGCTGGACCACGTTGTGGGAGAACAGCGGCGAAGTGTCTGACGGCGCGTGGAGCTTGCAGGAGTATGATATTTCCGCTTACGCCGATGATCAGACGACGGTCTATCTGCGCTGGACCATGGGCACCACCGACGGCTCGTGGCAATACTGCGGATGGAACATCGACGATGTCGAACTGTCGGCGGTCGTCGCGCCCGACACGCTGCCCGGTGATCTGAATTGCAGCGGCGACGTGGACTTCGACGACATCGACCCATTTGTTCTGGCATTGAGCGGCGAAGAGGGTTATTACGCGGAGTATCCGGACTGTAACTGGATGAACGCCGACTGCGATGAGAACGGCGGCGTGGACTTTGATGACATCGACGCGTTCGTGGCGCTACTAGGAGGTTAGTCGCCGGTCGTCGAGTGTGGAACCTATCCCACAACCCGTGTGGCACCGGCTCGTGTGGCGCCTGCTCGTGTGGTACCTGCTCGTGTGGCACCGGCATCTTGCCGGTGTAATCACAGGCTGGAAGCCTGTGCCACAAGCTCTGGGATAGGCTCTAGTGTGGTTGATCGTTTGGGATGGACTGTAAGATTGGCCCCGCGGCGCGCGGCGGCCAGCGTATTGGAGACAGAGCATGAACACGTTGGGATGGAACGTTCGAGGACTTGGCAAGGCTGTACTCGCGGTTGGACTGCTGCTGGCGGTGGTTGGCGGCGCGCGGGCTGACGATGGTAACTACCTGATTGTCTCGGCCAACAGCTTCGCCGGCGGCGCTGCGATAACGCAACTTGCGGCCGCCAAGACTGCCCAGGGGTTGGATGTCACCGTCTACTCGGTCCCCACCGGGGCGTCGCGCAATACGATTCGCGACTACATCAGCGACTGGTACACAGAGCCGCTGGCCGCCAACTACGTGTTGATCGTCGGGCTGGGCACGAGTTCGAGCGCGACTAGCACCAGGATTCCGTATTGGAACGGCGTGGGTGGCTCGGGCGGCGACACGGACTTGTACTACGCGTGTCTCGACAGCGGCGACGACTGGTATCCCGATCTCTCGATCGGCCGCTTCCCGATCAGCTCGGAAGCCCAATGCCAAGCACTAGTGAACAAGACACTGGCCGTCGAGGGTGGCGTCTATCCCGACCCCGAGTACGTCAAGCGCTGTACGTTCCTGGCTACCAGCGACACGGGTGCCGGAGCCGAGGAAGCTCACGAGTGGGTTATCGAGAATTGTGTCGAGCCCCATGGGTACCTGCCCAACCGCATCTACGCCAATAGCGGGGGCGGTACGGCGGACGTCACGGCCGCCGTCAACGCGGGGACAATGCACCTGGTCTACTTCGGTCACAGCGGATCGAGCGGCTGGTGGACGCCGAGCTTCGATATCGGCGACGTGCAGGCGCTGGGCAACGCCGGGATGTACGGGGTGGTGCTGGGCTTCTCATGCCACACGGTGGAGATGGGCGGGGGGGCCGTCGGCAACACGTGGGTCTGCGAGGCCAACAAGGGCTCCGCGGTCTACATCGGGGCGACCACCTTCATCTACTGGACGCAGAGCCCATGGCACGAATCGCAGAACCTGGAGAAGTTCTTCTACGACTCGGTGTTCAACAGGGGCATGGACCGGGTCGGTGACGCCTGGCGCGGAGCGCTCTTCAGCATGATCGGCGAGTACGGTCCGACGACCGACATGCGTGACCACTTCGAGATGTTCACATTCCTCGGCGATCCGGGCCTCAAGTTGCCACGCTACAACGTCGGTCCCGTTCCGGTCGTGGGCGTGCAGGCGCCCAGCGGCGGTGAACTGTGGACTAGCGGCGTGGAGTACGAAATCGAGTGGTTCGCATACGACGACGTTGGCGTCACCGGTGTTGATATCTACCTGTCGACCGACGGAGGCGCCACGTTCCCCGACGAGATCGCCAGCGGGCTGGCCAACACCGGCAGCCTCCTCTGGGAGGCGCCGCACCTGGAATCGGCGACCTGCCGGATCAAGGTCGTGGCCCACGATGACGACAGCAACTCCGGCGAGGACGTTTCCGAGGCCGACTTCACAATCACACCCTACGGGCCGACGCGCGTCTACGAGTTCCCGCTGAACGAGGATCCAGGCTGGAGCACGGATGGGCTTTGGGCTTGGGGGCAGCCGTTGGGGCAGGGTGGGGCGTATGGCGGCCCGGACCCCAACAGCGGGCACACCGGTTTCAACGTGTACGGCTACAACCTGGCCGGTGACTACGAGAACAGCATGCCGGAGCGGCATTTGACCAGTGCCGCCCTTGATTGCTCGGAGGTTTCCGGCACTTCGCTGGTCTTCTGGCGCTGGTTGGGCGTCGAGACATCCAGCTATGATCATGCCTATGTCCGTGTGAGTAACGACGGCACGAACTGGTTTACAGTGTGGCAGAACTCCGGTGAAGTCAGCGATTCGAGCTGGGTGCTCCAGGAGTTTGATATTTCCTCGGTAGCGGACAACCAGTCAACCGTCTACCTGCGGTGGACCATGGGCACCACTGATAGCATGTGGGCGTTCTGCGGCTGGAACGTCGACGACATCGAGTTGTGGGGGACGGTGCCTCACCATACGACGCCGGGCGACTTGGATTGCAGCGGCGCGGTTGACTTCGACGATATCGATCCGTTTGTGCTGGCGCTGAGCGGCGAAGCAGCCTACTATGCGGCGTATCCCGATTGCGACTGGATGAACGCCGACTGCGACGAAGACGGCGATGTTGGCTTCGATGACATCGACGCGTTCGTTGCGCTGCTGGGTGGCTAAGGGCCTATCCCAGAGCTTGTGGCACAGGCTTCCAGCCTGTGATTACACCGGCAGGATGCCGGTGCCACATGAGTTGTGGGATAGGCTCTAAGCGGCCGTGGCGG
>CAZUCH010000428.1:0-3098 GCA_964619045.1 uncultured Planctomycetales bacterium
ATCGAATACCCCGGCTTCTCGGTCCTCCAGCTCCGCAAGAACTTCCCGGCCGGCGAATAGACGACAACCTTGCGATCACCGACGGCGTACAGATTGTCGTCGCCGTCCACCGCCAACCCGCGCAACTCCTGCGCGAACTCGCCCTCCCCGTGCCCCTTCCCGCCAACGACATCGCGCTTGCAGTACCGCCGGGGCAACTCGCCGCCATCGAGCAGAGCCAAGACGGCACCCAAACCGCCGGCCCCCGGCATCGCACACACCAACCCCGCCCCGCCCACGCCGGGTGCCATGCCATGTGGGACCGGTTTCCAACCGGTCGGTGTGAGTGCCACACCAACGTAGGATGCGTCTTGACGCATCATCCCCGCTGAAGACCCAGCCGCCGCCCCAGAACTGCCAACCTCCACGCACACCAACTTAGTCATATCGCGCAGCAACAACTTGCCGTCCGACAGCGCCATCGGCCCCCACACATCGTGCCCGCTCAACACCTGTGCCGCCGCCAACTCGCGATACTCACTCGCGTTCGCCTCCAACAGCCGCAGTTTGCCGGTCTTGCCCTCCAGCACGAAGAACATCCCGTCGGCCAGCAGGAAACTTCCCAACCCAAACGACGCCTTCCCGGCGCTGTTCCACACCGGCTTGCCGTCCAGGTCATAACACGAGAACAGACCGCGCTTCTCCTTACCGACCAGGAACATATGACCATCGTGCAAGATCGGCGTATGAACCTCAGAGTTCCAGCACGCCGCGTCTTCGCTCGTCAGGTCAAACACCACCTCCGTGCCGAATGCCTCCCCGTTACGCTTCACGCGCAGCATGATACTGCCCGCATCATAGCCCGACGTCATGAACACCCGTTCGCCATCGATCGCCAGCGGCGACGGCGCTACCGCGATGTTGAACTTCCGCTCGTGCTCCCACAGCAACTTCCCATCGCTGGCCCGCACACCCAACGGCCCAAACAACGTACACCATAGATACTGCTTCACTCCCCCCAGCGTTGCCGGCATCACCGACGAGTGCGACAACGGCCGCTTCTCGACGTTCGGCGTCCGCCAAATCTCATCCCCGGTCGCCTTGTCCAGCGCCACCAGCAGCGCTTCGCCACCGACGCCGATCACGACCCGATCAGCCTCGATCAACGGACACTGACCGTTGTACCACGGGGGTATCTGCGCCCCGTAGTCATTGACCAGGCTCTTACGCCATAATTCCCTGCCGGTCAGACGATCTAGACAGTGGAGCGTACACTTCGGATCCAGCGCGAAGACATACTTCTCATCCACCGCCGGCACCGCGCGCGTAATCCCATGATTAGGCCGAATGCGCCGCGGCTCCTTGTAACGCCACTGCTCCTCCCCGCTATCCAGCGCCAGACAACGCACACTCCACTCACGCGCCTCCTCGTCATAGTCCTGAAAATACACCCGCTCGCCATAAATCGCCGGACCGGCGTACCCCTGACACGCATTCGTCGTCCACAGCACTTTTGGACCGCCATCCGGCCAGGCGCGCAGCAACCCCGTCTCCTCGCACACGTTGTCGCGCCGACTCCCCCGAAACTGCGTCCAGTCCGCGGCCACAGCCACGGTCGCCAGACAGAGGGCCGACCCTAGCGCAACAGACGAGCTTCGTCGGCACTGCATGGCGTCCAAGACCTCACTATCGCGGCACTCGCTTCATCACAGCAACAACACCCTATTGTACGCCGCTACTTCCCGCTCAACCCAAAACACGTCACCCCCTTCAGATCACGAACATACAGCCGGCCGTCATACAGCGTCGGGACCGTCCAATGACGACCCTCCCCCACCCGCACATTACTCAACGGCGTCAGACCGTCGGGCGTCGCCTTGGCAATCTCCAGCTTGCCATGCTCCGTTAGCACGAACAAATGACCGTCGGCAATCACCACCGTGCCGTGTTTCCTGCCACGCTGGCTCCACTTCTCCTTCCCGGTCATGAACTCCACGCACTTCAGGCCCTGCTCGTCACTGGTGTACAAATGCCCCTCATACAGCACCGGCGTCTGGAACTTCGCACGCACACTATCAGACTGCCACACCTCCGAGGCCGCCAGCTTCTTCGGCGCCGGCCGTAACTTAAGCAAGATCGAGCCATGTTTGTAACCCGAGCTGAGGAACAGATGTCCATCGTGATAAATCGGCGTGGCCGCATTCACGTCATAGTCCGTCTTCCAGAGCTGACGCCACACCTCACGCTCATCTTCCACGTCCACAATCATCGCCGCCTCCCCCAAGAACGCCGCCACGTAACGGCGACCTTCAAACGTGAACGGGTACGGCGTCGCATAACCCGCTACGCCCCGACCACACTTCCATTTCGGTGTGCCCGTCTTCTTGTCAAGGGCGACCAGCGCCCCATCGTCGCCACCAACCGCGACAATCGCCAAATCCCCCTCGATCAACACCGATCCGCTGTACCCCCACCGCGGCTTGGCATTGAAGTCGCGGCTCCAGACTTCCCGCCCATCCGACACGTTGAAACAAACCAGCCGCCCCAACGCGCCATGAACGTATACCAGCCCGTCACTCACCGCAGGCGTCGCTCGAGTCCCGTCCCCACCCTGCCCATCCTCATACTTCTTCTCGAACGGCGTCTGCCAGATCACCTTGCCGCTGACTGCGTCCAGACAGTACAGAACCTGCTTGTCATTGGCCGTACCACACGTGTACACCTTCCCCGCCACGCACGTAATCCCGCTGAACGCCGAGCCGATCTCAGCCTTCCAAACCACCGGCGGCGCGTCCGTCCACTCTGTGACCAGCCCCTTTTCGGCACTGATACCATCATGGTTCGGCCCCCGCCAATTGGGCCAATCATCCGCCCCAACGGCTCCACCAACGACCACGGCAACCAGAACACCGGCGAAACACCCACGAATCAGCATCACAAGCCTCCTGTGACGGCGCCCGACCCCCAGCGAGCGCCCCAACCACAACAATCCGTACTATTCGCACTCTGCCCGGCAGCATACCCCCAGATGCCCACTCTCGCCATTCGCCACCAGCGTGCCACTGCTTGTGAGCAGTGCGCCCCGCCGCCCATGAATCCCCCCAGTCCCCACGCAGCAA
>CAZUCH010000429.1:0-3090 GCA_964619045.1 uncultured Planctomycetales bacterium
AAGCGGTCGAGCTTGCGCGGGCCTCGGCTATTGCAGACGACGCGATGCGCCAACGATTCAAAACGATTCAGGAGCTAGTCTCGACTGCCACAATTGACGGGTTGTCGATGAAGGATTACCCGGCCATGCACCCGTCAAAGCTGGTGCAGAAGCAGGGGATCGAGGTCTTCACGCAGATGCCGGTAGATGACGATATGGTCAACTTCGCTCGGGCGAATCTGTTGCTCTCGATCATCGCTCCCGGCTTCGAGTATATACCTGCCGACTCAGAGCAGCCGAAGGACGTAGAGGCGGCGGAGTTTCAGGAAGCGAACTTCGCGCACTGTCGCGGCACCGAAGCGCAGATGATCCTCGATCAGCTCGGTTGCATCACGGACGGCTTCGCGGTAGCCGAGGCGATCTATGAAGACAAGCCGATAGCAAGCGGCGACTTCGCGGGTAAGCGATTCTACAAGCAGATTGTCAGCAAGGGCGTCAAGTACATCGAGTTCAAGACGAACGACTTCAACGACATCGAGGAAGACGGCGTCTGGCAGTTGAACTACACGACCAACACCGGATCATACACGAAGGTGCCGCTGACCGATATCATCTACTCGGTACATTGGCCGGTCGATAACTCTCCCTGGGGCAGCTCGCTTCTGATCTCCGCCTACCGCCCGTACATCTTCAAGCAGGTTGTGTGGCAGTCGATGGGCCGGTTCTTCGAGCATTACGGCGTGCCGTGGCCGACGATCACGGTTGAGGATGAGAAGTTCTGGGCGCTGCAAAACGACTCCAGCGCGTTGACACGGCTCAAGACGTTCATGAAGGACAACATCAGGCGCGGGTTCTCAATCAGTCCAAAGTCAATGGAACAGGGAAGCAGCAGCCCGACAGACATCAGCGGCAGAACTACCGCCTACAACGATGCCATGACCATCGCAAACCGTTCCATCGGTCGCGCACTTTGGAACCCGGCGCTGATGGGCGAGGATACCGAACACTCCACCAAGGCCGCGACCGAGGTGCAGACGGTGACGCAGTTCGAGCGGTTCCTCAACTTCGAGGCTCAGTCGGTCATGGACGCTTGGAACCGTCAAGCGATCCTGCCGTCTCACCTGCTGAACTACGGAGAAGGCGTAGGCTGTCCCGAGATGCGGATCAAGCCATACTCTCAGGACAACATGCTTATCCAAGCGCAGATCATGGAGATCGGCGCGAACTTCGGCGCGGTGTTCGATGCCGAGGCGACGTATGAGATGTTCGGCTGGACTCAGCCGCAGGACGGCAAGCTCACCATTGGCGGACGGCAGCTATCCGAACAGCCGTCAGGATTCCCCGCTGAAGCCCCAGAGGAAGCGCAGGAGGCCGAGAAGCTACAGCGCAAGGAGCAGACGTTCGACATCATCGACATGCTTCAGAGGCAGCGAGACGGGCGCAAGATGCCGGTTGATCGCATGTTCAACTTCCCGACGAATGGGAACGGTAACAACCGGCTGGCCGGTAGAACGACCGGCATGTTCCAGACCGACGAGGATACGATCAAGCAGGTAGAGGCGCTGGTCGACTTCTCCAAGGCTGACGAAGCCGAGGAAGCCGACGCCGAGATCTGGGAGGCTTACGCAGGCGGCGTATTGAAAGAGATCGCGCAGCTAGTCGAGGACTCCGCCCCAAAATCATAGCGGGATCGGCTGAAGAACTAGCGAAGTATAAACTTCCTCGCCGGTCCCGCTTCCCGCTGCTGATGTTCGAGATGATGCGCGGCGCTGCGCTGTCCGGCATCCTCGGTGCCGAAGATATGCTCATATCTCAGGCGACGTTTACAGGCGACGACTCTACCCGCAAGCGGATCGAAAGTTCCAAGCCTGCCAAGCTACGCAAGAAGACGCTTACCGAGATCATGGGATTCGCTACGGTGCAGGGCGTCGAGTGGGCGCAGTTCTACGAGAAGCAAATCAAAGAGATATTCACCGATGCGATGATGAACAAGACGCCGCTGGGGGACGTACAGGCTGCTCTCCGCTCCGTGTTTCGATCAGAGGTTGAACCCCTCACTGACGCCGATAAGACGGTAGAGCTTGCCCGTGCGTCCTCCGACGACCAACGGGCGCATGATCGCAAGATGCGGGCAGGCGCTAGGATCTGGCGCAAGCAGCAGCGAGAGCTTGCAGACTGGCGAGCGGGGAAGACTGGCGAGCCGCCGTGGAGACTTGCGGCAAGGCAGAACACTACGCGAATGCGGACGGGTTGGCAACGCTGGTATAACTCACAGGTCACAGCCAGGGCCGAGGCTGACTCGTCCGTGGTCGCCTTTGCCTTTTCTTTAGGTATCGCAAACGTGCATACCGAGACGTGTCTCAGCCGCGCTCGTATCGGGCTGGTAGTCCGCAAAGGCACCGCCGCAGAAGCATTGAACCGTCCGCCCTTGCACTGGGGCTGTAAATCGCGGTATATTCCGCTGACGAGGGCGATGATGAAGCAGCGCGGCATCAAGCCGACGACCAAGAAAGAGATGGGCGAAGTCGAGTCGCCGGAAGCGGGGTTCGGTGGCGGGAAGAAGTTGCCGACGTAGGAGGTGAGAGATGACGCCGCTTAGGGGGAGCTGGATCAACACATGCTCCGACACACACACGTTCGTCGACTGGATCGTCGGCACCGGCATCCAGCAGTTCCAACGCTTCAGAGGCTACCCCGGCTGGCGAGCCAAGCACACGGTGATTTACATCGGCAGGCTCGAGCCGTCGACGATTGAGATCTACCTCAAAAAAGGCTACCTCTCCTGCGAAGCGATCCGCCGAGGCTGGACCGATGAGCAGTACGCCGACTACCTGAACAGCCGCTCCGACTGGTGCATGTCGATGACGACTCCCTGGGGCAGGTGGGAACGCTTCGAGCATATCCAGCAGCAGCGGCATGCGATCTACCAGCCGCCGATCCCAGCGCAAAATATCCATGAATTTAACACGGCTATGCACTCATCTTCATGGAGACACTTCGGACGCCTCTACGACAAGGGCCAGCTAATCGACATCCCCCGCAACGCTATCGAGCGTGTCGGGAACCGGCACTATAGTCGCTTGCTAGATGCGTCAATGTGGCGTACAGTGT
>CAZUCH010000430.1:0-3076 GCA_964619045.1 uncultured Planctomycetales bacterium
CGCTCAGCGCCAGTTGTTCGTCGAAGAGCGTGCCCATGCGCCGCAGCAATTCCACGCGCACCAGCACGTTGCCGGTGAAGGCCCGATCGAGGTGTGCCCCCGTCGCGTGGCGCGCCAGCTCAATGAAGCGCCCGCGCGCCATCCACGCCGGTGGCTCGCGAGTGAATTCGGGCACCACCGGCCCGGCCACCACGTCTGCGTCCCACTCCCGTTGCACACCGAGCAACTGTTTCAGCCATTCCGGCTCAACCGTCTCGTCGTCATCGACGAAGGCTGCGAACTCCGCCGCCGGATCGATCATGTCCACCGACCGATTGCGGGCCTGTGGAATCCCCCGGCGCGGCTCAACCTCGTACTTGAGCGGGAAGCGGGCTCGCGCACGCAGTTCGTCGCACGTTGCCCGGGCCGACTGATCGGCATCGTTGTCCACGATGTTCAGCTCGATCCGGGCGGGAATATCGGTCAATTGCAGGCCAATCAGGCTTTCCAACAGTCGTCGCAACCCCTCCGGTCGACGAAACGTCGTCACGCATACGGCGACGAGTGCCGGGCGCTGCTCACTTCCACTGTGTTCGTCGTTCGGGTGCTCTACCATGACTCGGGCCGACATGAGCGCGAATGTACCGGGCCGCCGCCGGCACGTCCAACACCGCCGGCGGTCCGATAACGAGTGATGGCGCTAACCTCCACGCAAACTTGCCAGCCCGACATCCTGAGAACAATCGGGCCTTTTCGTTGCATGACAGCCCACTGTTTCGCTACACTGGCACTCAACGGCTATAATCAAATGGAGTTTCCCTATACTGGCCCCGCACGCGTACCGCAGGACTACTGACGCGTTGGCTCGGGGACAGCTAGTTGCGACCGCGGTTCACGGGAACCGGTCCTGACAGGGAGACCTTACGCCGGGCGGAGATGCGCTGGTGTCATCTTGGGTACTCAGACACCTGAGTACTGTTCCACCCCGACTCGGCGGCCGGTCAGGCACGTGTTCTCAACAGGAGGCTGACATGCCCAGTTGTCGTACCGCTGGATTCATGATCGTGGGGTTCATTCTGTGTGGCTTTGCATTGCCCGCCTGGGCGCAACTCTCCTCGGCTGATATCGACGCACTGCGCGCGGAAGGCGAGGCCAAGGGGTGGACGTTCACCGTCTCAGAGAACCCCGCCACGAAGTACTCGCTCGAACAGTTGGCCGGGGCCGTGCCCCCGCCAAACTGGCAAGAACGGGCTCCTTGGGATCCATGCATGCCACAACGTGACCTACCCGAGTACTGGGACTGGCGCGATACCTACGGACGTCTGGGAGTACGCGATCAGGGCGGGTGTGGAAGCTGCTGGGCTTTCGGTGCCATCGGCCCCATGGAGTGCCAGCTCATACTCGTCCACGGCATGGACATCGACCTTAGCGAACAATGGCTCGTCAGTTGTACCGATTCCGGAAGCTGCGCCGGCGGCTGGCATACCGAGGCCTACGAGTACATGCGCTGCAACGGGCTAGAAGACCCCTGCGGCGGCAGCGGCCCGGTCCTCGACGACGTCTTCCCGTACGTGGCCTATAACGCCGAGTGCGAATGCCCGTATTGGCACGCCTACTGCATCGATTCATGGGCCGCCGTCGGGGCACCCTGGGAGATGGCCAGCGTCGAGCAGATCAAGCAGGCCATCATCGACCACGGCCCCGTCTCCACCGGCGTCTACGTCAATTCGGCCTTCCAGGCTTACGACTCCGGCGTATTCAATGCCTGCGAGGACGACTGGATCAACCACATCGTCACACTCGTCGGCTGGGACGACAGCCTGGGCAGCAACGGCGCGTGGCTGATGCGCAACTCGTGGGGCAGCGGCTGGGGCGAACGCGGCCACATGCAGATCGAGTATGAGTGCTGCCGCATCGGCTACGCCACCTGTTACATCACGTATACCCCGCCGGAGGATGACTGCGACGGCGACGGCATCTCTGACTGGCAGGCCATCGAAGCCGGGCTCAGCTTGGACTGCAACAGCAACGGCGTGCCCGATGGTTGCGACCTGGAATCCGGCACAAGCACGGACTGCAATGACAACGTGATCATCGACGAATGCGAACTGGCGGACGTCCACGGCTTGGCGGGGTCCTACTACGGCAGCCCGGTCTTCACCGGCGACCGCCTAGGACGCATCGACCCAACCGTGGACTTCGATTGGGAGGGCGGCGGACCCTGGGACTCCTGGATTCCGCAGACATTCAGCATCAGATGGACCGGCTATCTCCTGACGCCCGATGTCGGCGGCGAGTACCTGTTCCACACGCTCTCCAACGACGGCGTACGCCTGTGGGTCAACAACCAACTGCTCATCGACGACTGGCAGACAGTCAGCGATCCCATCGAGAACACGGGCACCATTCAGCTCGTCGGCAACCGAGCCTACCGTATCGTGCTCGAATACTACGAGTGGCAGGGCCTCGCCCAGGTGACCCTGAGCTGGCAGCCGCCCGGCCAGGAGTTGGTCGTCATCCCAACCGAGAATCTGATTCCCGGGCGCGACTGCAACGATAACGGCATTCTGGACGCGTGCGATCTGGAAGCCGGGACCAGCCTGGACGTCAACGACAACAGCATCCCCGACGAATGCGAAGCTCCGCTACAGCCCGGCGATCTGGATTGTGACGGCGACGTCGACTTCGACGACATCGACCCCTTCGTCACCGCCCTCGCCGGCGAGGTCGGTTACCTGTCGGCGTATCCCGAATGCAACTGGTACAACGCCGATTGCGATGGTGACAACGACGTCGATTTCGACGACATCGACGCCTTCGTCGATCTCCTCGGCGACTAGCGCCGGCGTGTGATGATGAACAGAACGGCCAGGCGCCCCGGCTCTCTCGAGAGTGGGGCGCCTGCGTTCTTGATTGCGACCTAAGTCGTGGGTATTCACTTCTCGGCACGCCAGGGATGCGCAGCGACGCACCACACGATCCACTTGCAGGTGAAGCCCGCCACCAACCGGTGACGGGCGTTGGGTGCCATGCCGACGGCCTCTCGCGCCGGTATGTTCTTCGATAGACGCGCCGGATGCCGGCAAGGTCGCCCGGT
>CAZUCH010000431.1:0-3060 GCA_964619045.1 uncultured Planctomycetales bacterium
AAGATCATCGCCGCCGAGACGATCAAGGCCTTCCGCAAGGACGTGACCGCCAAATGCTACGGCGGTGACATCACACGCAAGCGCAAGCTGCTTGAGAAGCAAAAAGCCGGCAAGAAGCGCATGAAGACCATCGGCCGAGTGGACATCCCCCAGAAGGCCTTCATGGCCGTCCTGGAGCCCGATGACTGACGCGGCGAGCCGCTAAGCCCGACTAGCTAGTCCAGCATTCCAAGTTGCCACATCAGGAAGGCCCAGTCCTCGCTTTGGTGCTTGATCTTCATGCCCAGTGGCTTGCCGGCGCCATGGCCGGCCTGGCGCTCGACTCGGACCATGATTGGACGCGTGCCGCTGGTCGCGGCCTGCATGCGAGCGATCATCTTGTAGGAGTGGGCGGTATCCACGCGATTGTCGAATTCGGCGGTGGTGATCAACGTGGCCGGGTAATCCACGCCGTCGACAACGTTGTGATAGGGCGAATAGGCGTAGACCCACTTGAACTCTTCGGAATCGTCGGGATCGCCGTACTCGTGGACCCACTGGGCGCCCATGCCCCAGTGATGGAAGCGGAGCATGTCCATCAGGGGTACCTGTGAAAGCCCGGCCGCGAAGAGGTCGGGGCGCTGGACGAGAGCGGCACCGATCAGGAGGCCGCCGTTGCTGCCGCCCTTGCAGGCCAGCTTGGACGGGTTGGTGTAGCCCAGCCGGATAAGTTCCTCACCGGCCGCGTAGAAGTCGTCGAAGCAGTTCTGCTTGTGTTCACGTCGGCCGCCATCGTGCCAGGCTTGACCGAATTCGCCGCCGCCGCGGATGTTGGCCAGCACCCACACGCCGCCGCGCTCGAGGAATGGCAGGATGCGCGGTCTGTACTGGGGCTTGAAGCTGACATTGAAGCCGCCGTAGCCGTAGAGCAAGGTGGGGTTGTTGCCGTCGAGCCTCACATCTCTGCGGGCGACAATGAACATGGGCACGCGCGTGCCGTCCTTTGACGTACACCAGACCTGCTTGGTCTCGTAGCGGCTCAAGTCGAGCGGGCAGGTGGTCTGGTGCAGCAGTTCGAGCTTGCGCGTCTCCAGGTCGTAGCGGTAGGTCGAGGTCGGCACGACCCACGATGAGAACGTGAAGAACAACCCGGGCGAATCCAGCGTGCCGGCGATGCCGGAAACAGTACCGATGCCGGGCAGCGGGATTTCCTCGATGGGTTGACCGTTCAGCGCGTAGACCAACAAACGCGAGTGGACGTCCTCACTAACGCGGACGATCAGTCGGCGGCCAACGACCGCGAAACCGTCAATGACGCCATCCTGCTGAGGGACCAGGTCGCGCCAGTTCTCGGGACCGGGCTTGTCGATCGGCGTCGCGCAGATGCGGAAGCGTGGGGCCTGGTAATTGGTGCGCAGTAGTAGCCAGTCGCCGACCACGTCGCCGGTCGTTATGGCGCCGAGCCCCTCAGCCACGGGCCGCAAAGGGCCGGGGTCATCGAAACGGCCGAAGTAAAGCTCGTTCTCGGCCGGGTCGCGGTAGAAGTTCAACATCAGGTACTGATTGTCGCTGGAGGCGTAGGGCCGCGGCTCTTCGTCGATCGGCCGCCCCTTGCCCCACACGTAGCGATCCTGCTCGTAATCGGTGCCGACGCGGTGGAAGTAGACCCTCATATGGAAGTTCTCTTCGCCGGCCGGGACCGTCGTCGGGTCGGGCGAACGGTTGTAGAAGAAGCCCGTGCCGGCCTTGTTCCAGGCCACGTCGCAGTACTGCGTGAAGGGAATAACGTCGGGCAGGTCTCGGCCCCCGTCAACGTCGCGGATGTAGAGCGTGCTCTTCTCGGAACCGCCGGCGGACTTGCCGTAGGCGATCAGCCGACCATCGGGCGATGGGAACCACCAGTCGAGCGCAACCGTGCCGTCGGCGCTAAACGTATTGGGGTCGATGGCGACCTTGGGGTCAGCCCGGTAGTCGCCGCTGCGGCAGAAGACCCGGCTGTGGTTTTCGAGCCCGCCGCGCATGTCCTGAAAGTACCGCTGCCCGTGCGGCTCTATATTGGAGACCCGATCGACGCCGTAGACGGCTTGCAGCTCGGCACCAATCAGCTCTCTTACCGGCCCAAACCGAGCCAGAGTGTCGTGCGTGAGGCGGTTCTGCTGCTCGACCCACGCTTGGGTGGCGTCGCTCTGCTCGTCTTCGAGCCACCGATAGGGATCCGCGACGGTCAAGCCATGGTAGACGTCCGAGACGTCTCCGCGCTGGGCGTGTGGACGCCCACTCGGATCGATTGCACGCGATTGTGAACAACCAACGAGAATCAGTGATGCCGGCACGAGGCATGCGACGAGCAGTGGTTTGCGGAACACGGACGATCTCCTTCGCCAGGTGGTCTAAGGCAACTTGCCCAGGGGATCGTACCACACGACCACTCGGTGTGCAGCACGAGTGCCCGTGTGACTCTGCTTCCGTGACACGCCGGAAGATCGCCCCTCTACATCACCCCCAAGACCTGCTTGGCCAGGTTGTCGGGCATGCGCTCGTAGCGGCACGGTTCCATCGAGTACGAGGCCCGGCCCTGCGACAGGGAGCGCACCTGCGTGGCGTAGCCGAACATCGCCGACAGCGGCGCCTCGGCCTCGATCACGTGGTTCGCACCACGCATCGAAGTGGACGTGATCGCCGCCCGCCGAGTCATCAGATCACCGTTGATCGCCCCGTAGTAATCCTCCGGCGTGACAACCTCGACCTTCATGATCGGCTCGAGCAAAACCGGCCCGGCCTGCTCCTGGGCCCGGATGAACGCCACGCTGGCCGCACCCTCGAATGCGGCCTCGCTCGAATCGTCCGCGTGCTCCTCGCCCCCAATCAGCGTGACCTTGACGTTGATGAGCGGGTAGCCACCCAGGTTACCGCTCCGTCCCGCCCCCCGCACGGCATCCTCAATGGCGGCAAAATACTCCGGGCTAATCACGCCCGGCGGACACTCGTTCACGAACTTGAAGTGCTCCTCGCCGGGCGCCGGCTTGAACGGCTCAACCCGCAGCTTGACGACCGCGAAGAGCCCCTTGCCACCGGCTTGGC
>CAZUCH010000432.1:0-3050 GCA_964619045.1 uncultured Planctomycetales bacterium
GAGTACGAACGCTCATCAAAGACGGAAAATCACGGGATGAGGTAATCGCTGCCAAACCAACCGGAGACTTAGACGCCCGCTGGGGAAAGACCTGGCTGACCGCCGACTTGTGGGTCGGTCTAATCTACGACGGCATGACCGCACAAACCGCCAAACCAGGAACCTCAGCAACCGACTCCCCGCCACCCCCGCAATCAGACTCCTGATAATCGCAGTCAGCCATCAATCCCCCTGTCACAACAGGGAGATCGATGGCTGATCATATAGTCGACGCAATCGCTAGCTGCGCTCGCGCGTCTAGAATGTTGGCCCAACAGGGAACGCAAGCGGCCAAATGAAGTCGGCCGGATCCGGCGACTCTATGCACTCCAGATTCGTCACGTCCACGCTCTGAGCATCAGTTGCCGTCGCGGCGAGCCAGCTAACGAAGAACTCATACTGAACAACCGGCGGATGCGCAAGGTAGTCGGCCCACGTCCCCATGTGGCTGATCGCCGCCGCCGCGGGCGCCAGTTCATACCACGTAGCCGCAACATAGTCGGTGCCAATCGTAGAGGCAACGCTCTTCTGCAACTGTGTCAGGACAGTCTCGTGCTGCACCCAAAACGACGAGTATCCCCACCCAATCCCTTCCGGATGTTCGTCCCACGTCGACAAAGTCTGCACCGTCGGGTCATCCTGATCCCACTCGAGGATGGCGATATCGCCATCGCCGTTGCGCGCATAGCTCAGCGTAATCAAATGCCCTGCTCCAGGATGCAGGGCGGTCGGCAGCACGTCGATCAGCCCGCACGCCGCCGGCTGAAATGTGCCTACAGCATCGGTAACCCAAACCCGCATGGCAACCGGCGCCGTGGTCGGCGTGCCACTACCGTCCGCGGTTCCGTCGCCGTCATAGTCAAAGGCGGAGAAATCTACTTTGATATCACGCGCCACACCAGCGCCCGACCCCGGATTCGGCAACCGTGACCCACCCGCCGCAACCGTGCTGCCAGACACCCGCGTATCCCACATGATCGTGCCCGAAACCTGAACGTCCGCGGCACTAGTCACCATGCTGTTGATGATCGCAAAACGCAGCATGATCTCATCAAGCTGCGCCATTGTCCGATCAGCCTCACTCTGCGCAACTTCGAGGGGCGAAGATCCGCCCGACAGGCTCGGAGAGGGCATGGGCGCCGCGCTCTGATTGGTCGCTGCCAACTCATCCACGTCCAATGTGATCGAGTCAGGCAGAATCGCAACCGTGCTGCCAGCAGTCCCCCCATTCGGCGTAAGCGAAACGCCTGGACAACCGGCTGTGAAAGCCAACGACACGACGATCAAGCTAGCAACGGTAAGACGCATGGGCAGTTCTCCTTGTTGATGTCCTGAACTGGTGAAACACGGCCGTCTAGGCCGTAAAAACGCTGACAAACAGTGGCACCCCGGTCTTTGAAGCGTGGGGCAAGCTTGCCACGCGGAAGAAAACGCCGCGCTACCACCTTATCGCCCCAAAATCGCAAACATCTGACAGAATATGGGGCACAAGATCGGCCAAACACGGCCAACAGCACCCCCGCGCAGAATTCGCGCCCAAACCATCGCCAACACGTGGTAGAATCCCCCCCGCAACCACTCGACCGGTGACCCGGTCACTCGGCCACACAAGCAAGGAGCGCTCACCGTGCCGCCCAACCGCACTCGCCGCCCCCACGCAACCGCCATTATCATCAACGCCACAATTTTGATTTGCGGCTGCAACGGCAAGCCCGATATCGAGCCCCGCCAGATCCAGCACACCGAGGCCGCGCCGGCAGATGCCAACACCCGGGCCGAGCACGTGCGGCGCGACCCAATCGCCTACCTGCACCAAGTCGCCCAGAACTGCGCGGGCCTGGACAATTACACACTCACATTCACACGCCACGAGCGTCGAGGGCTGCTCCAGACCATGCACGGCCCGGAGCACATCGCCTGTCGCTTCCGCCGCGAACCCTTCGGCGTCCACATGAAATGGCTCGACGAGGACATTAAGTACGGCGAAAGCGTCTTCGTCAAAGGCCAGGCGAACGACAAGATCCGCTTCGTAACACGCTGGTGGTCGCCGCCGCTGCTTCCCCCGCCCGGTATCAACAAGGTAGACGTCTCGACCCCGGTCTTCTGGGGCGAGGCCAAGCGGCCAGTTACCGACTTCGGCCTCGGCCGCCTGATGGAACGCACATTGGCTTCGCTCAAAGAAGCCGGCGATCAGGTCACGGTCAGCTACGAAGGCCTCCTGCTACTACGGCAAGACGGCCCCACCGTCCATCACATCCGCCTGGACTACTCCGTCCCCTACAAGACGGTTCCCATCCAGGACCTCTACATCGACAGCGCCACGGACCTGCCGGCGGGAACCGTGCTCAAATACCGCTCCGGACGCCTCGACGCGGCCTACTACTACGCCGACATCAACCCCGACGTGACACTCACCGACGCCGACTTCATGCTCGCGGCCGAGCGCCAGGCAGACGACCAATGAGTACCGCCGCCGACCAACAGTACATGCGGCGCGCGCTGCAACTCGCCAAGCAGGGCGACGGCCGCGTCCAACCAAACCCCATGGTCGGCTGCGTGATTACCAAGGCCGGCAGCGTCATCGGCGAAGGCTACCATCGCCGCTTCGGCGGCCCCCACGCGGAGATAGACGCGCTACCGCGCTGCACAACGTCGCCGCGCGGCGCAACCGTCTACGTCACGCTGGAGCCCTGCTGCTATCACGGCCAGACTCCACCCTGCACCGACGCGCTGATCGCGGCTCGTGTGGCGCGCGTCGTGGCGAGCGTGAAAGACCCCAGCCCGCGCGTCGCCGGCCGCGGCCTGACGAAACTCCGCCGGGCGGGCATCCGCGTCGATGTCGGGCTGCTGTCGGATGAAGCTCGGGCACTCAACGCCCCGTTCTTCAAGCTCGTTCCTACGAAGCGACCCTGGGTCATCCTCAAATGGGCCCAGAGCCTCGACGGCAAGATCGCCGCACGCACCGGCGATTCCAAGTGGATCACCGACGAAACCTGCCGCAAGCACGTACA
>CAZUCH010000433.1:0-3050 GCA_964619045.1 uncultured Planctomycetales bacterium
CGGGCCGGGAGCGCGAGGTGGATCTCACGGCCGCTGGCGGCGGCACCAACAACCCGACCGGGCCAGAGGCACAGACACCCCGGCCGGAAACACAGGAGTGTAGCCATGCGGATTGCGGTGGCATCAATGGCTGAGACTTTGGACTCGCACGTATCGGGAATATTCGGCCGCTGTTCGTTCTTCCTGATCGTCGACTCGGAGTCGTTGAGTTGCGAGGTGCTGGCCAATGCGGCCCAGGCGCGGTCCGGCGGCGCCGGTTCGGCCGCCGTCGAGGGACTCGCCGAGCGCGGCGTACAAGCCGTGCTGGCGGGCCACTTCGGCTCCAAGGCCCAGAAGGCTCTCGACGCCGCCGGCATTCGGGGAGTGTGCTGCACGGGCGCCATTCGTGACGCGCTGGCCAAGGTCACGAGCTGACGCTTCGCGAGCCGGCTCAACAGCAACGGCGCGGGCGATGTCCCGGCGTTGGGGGTCGCGGGAAGTGAGTGGTGAGCTTACGATTTTGGAGTGACCGGCCAGTCAACCATCCAAGTGTCAGCGACGGCGCATCACCGGGCATTGTGGATCGCGCTCGGTACGATCGTCGTTTGGCTGGTCGCGCTCCAGATTGTCAATCCCGGGCCGATCGCCGACGAGTGCATCCATCATCCCGCCGTCACGGAACTGGCACACGGCCGGACGCCCGACGCCGACCGGCTGCCGATGCTGCCAACGTATCACTATGTTGGTGCGGGGGTGGTGTGGCTGCTGGGTGACTCGCTGTTTGTGCTGCGCCTGTTCAGCGCTGCCATGACCGTCGGGGCGTTGGCTTTCTGGTATGGAGCCGCCCGGGCGCGGCACGGTCAGGCGGCCGGCTCACAACTCCTGTTGCTGGCCTGGAGTCCGCTGTACTTGCCTTATAGCGTGCTGGCGTACACGGAGCCGGCGGCGCTGCTGGCGCTGTCCGCCGCGGTTTGGTGTTACGTACGCCGTCATCCGCTTGGATTGGCCGGCGCCCTGCTGCTGGCGGGCCTGATTCGACAGTCGAATGTCATCTGGGTGGTGTTCTTCGGCGTTTGGCTGCTGGCCGACGAGCTTGACGCCGACCGCTGGCGGTTTGGAGACTGGCCGGCGTTCCGCAGGATGTTGCCCAAGCTGTGGCCGCCGGCGTTGGCGGGGGCGCTTCTCGGCGCGTACCTGCTGTTGAACCTGGACTGGGCGTTGACGCCGAACGAGGCCAACAGGGCGCGTTTCAACGCCTCGCAGCTCTACCTGTTCGGGCTGGTGGTCATCGTGCTTTGGCTGCCGCTGTGGGTTGGGCGATTGTGGCGTGGGCTGCGTGCAGGGCCCGTGTTGCCGCCGGCGTGGAAGTGTTGCGTGGTTGTCGCGGCGACGGCGGCGCTTGCTTTGGCGCTGGACCCGGACGACTCCCATCCGTGGAACGTGGACCCGCGGTTCTTGCGTAACCGTCTGACCGTGTTGCTCCAGGCCTCGGTGGCAGCGCGGCTGGTGCTGGCGGGTCTGATCGGCGTCGTGCTGGTGCCGTTGATTTCGCACGTCTGGAATCGGCCCGCACGCCATATCCTGCTGGCCGCGTGGGTTTTCGCCGTGCTGTTTGTCTTGCCGCACCGGCTGGTGGACCACCGCTACTACATTTTTCCGGTGATGTTCGTTCACTTCTGTACGCGTTACACGCCGGGGCAGTGCCGCGCGTTGTGCGTGTGGAGTCTGGTGCTGTCCGTTGCCGTCGCCGCGTATCAGGCGGTGTTTGGCGGGTTGGACGCGGGGTTGTAGCGTGAGTGATGCGTCAAGACGCATCCTACGCCGGGCGCGACCGACTCAAGGAGCGTCAGAGTCCGACGCGCTGGTTGAATTGCTCGATCAAGCGGTCCCAGTGGTCGGCTTGGGCGAACGTCTCGGTCCAGAAGTCGGGATTCCAAAGTTCGCGTAGTTCTTCTACGCCGCGCTGCTGTTGCTCGACCCAGGTGAAATATTTGAAGTTGTGCAGGGCCTTGCGGTCGCGGTAGTTCAACTCGCGCAAGTTGTCGATCTCGACGCCGGCCAGGTAGCGGGCGAAGTGTCGGGCGGCGTCCAGCTCGGTGTACTGGCCGCTAGCCTGACGCTGCTCGGTGAGGCGCGACTGGTATAGCTCGGCCGAGTCGGTCAGGGGCGTGACAATGACGTCGCGGGAGTCGAACTCGTAGTAGCGGGCCGCCTTGATCGCTCCGATCAGGTTGCAGATGCTGGAGATGCCCAGCAGAGGGAGTTGGCTGACCAGGTCGGCGGGAATCCCCTCACGCTCGAGATGGCGCTGCCCCTCGTCTTCGTTGAATAGCCGGAGAAGCTGCATGCACTGCTCATCGTCGATCGCGCAGATCATGTCGGTGTTGCGGACGTTGTGGATCCACGGAATGTGCTTGTCGCCGATGCCCTCGATGCGGTGTCCGCCGAAGCCGGACATCAGCAGCGTGGGGCACTGCAGCGCTTCGGTGGCGACGACGCGCACCTGCGGGTGTTTGGTGCGGAGGAAGTCGCCGGCGGCTATCGTGCCGGCGCTGCCGGTGGCGGAGACATATCCGGCGAGGCGTCCGGCGGCGCCGCCGACGCGCTGGAATATCTCGTCGATGATCGTGCCGGTTATGTGGTAGTGCCAGATGGCGTTACCGAACTCCTCGAACTGGTTGAAGATCACGCAGTCGGGCCGCGTGCGGCGGATCTCCCAGCACTTGTCGTAGATTTCCTTGACGTTGGATTCGCAGCCGGGCGTGGCGATGACTTCGGCCCCGATCGACTTGAGCCACTCGAAGCGCTCGGGCGACATCTCCTCGGGCAGAATTGCGACGGCGGTGCAGCCCAGCAGGGCGCAGTCGTACGCGCCGCCGCGGCAGAAGTTGCCGGTGCTGGGCCAGACGGCTTTCTGCGTGCTGGGGTCGAAATGCCCCGAGACCAGGCGCGGCACGAGACAGCCGAAGCCGGCGCCGACCTTGTGGGCGCCGGTCGGGAAGTACTTGCCGACCAGTCCGATGATGCGGGCATCGACGCCCGTGAGCGCGGGCGGGAACTCGATCCAGTTG
>CAZUCH010000434.1:0-1376 GCA_964619045.1 uncultured Planctomycetales bacterium
AAGGCATATGTTAGGTATCGGACGAGTGCCAGAGAATCCCGGACAGCATTGGTTTCCAACCGGTCAGTCTGTCAGCCACGGGCGGCATCTAGTCGGGCCGCTTGGACAAAACGCGTCATAGCCGCATGATCCTTGACGCCCGGCCGCAACTCGACACCGCCAGCCACATCCACACCAGCGTAAGGGCCACTCGCAGCGGCCAGCGCCACATTCTCCGGCGTCAACCCACCAGCACACCATACCTCAAACGAAGCGGCCGTGCAGAGTCGGGCAACGGCCGCCAGTCGCTCGAACCCCGGATGGGGGGCGCCCTTGGGCACGTCCACGATCACAGTCTCGATGCGCACGCCGGCATTGCCGGCCTCGCTCAGGTACTCAGTCAACTCATGATCGTGGGCAGCGGCTCTCACTTCCCAGGCTCGCAGAAGCCGCGTCTCCGGTCGCCGGCGCAGAAGCTCATCCAGATAAGCTACCGGCTCACGCCCGTGCAATTGCACATCGGCGCGGCCGATAATCTCCAACGAACCGAGCACTTCGTCCAGCGGCGCGTCGCGAAAGACGAGCACGGGACGCACGTCAGACGGCAGCGCCCGGGCGATGCCCTCGGCCGTCGTCAACGACACGCGTCGCGTGCTGGGCGCTAGTATCATCCCCACGAAGTCGGCCCCACAGCGCGCCGCCGCCAGAGCATCGTCCGTCGTTGTCAAGCCGCATATTTTGACGTGCATGAGAACCGATCTCGCATGTGCCCAATCGCAGTTTGCCGTATCATTCTACCATATGTATCTAGTCGTCATCGGCATTCTGGCGCTTGTGCTGACGCTTTCGCGTCCGCTATACGATCTGGTCACCGAGCCGGGCTTGGTCTGGGCAGCGGCGGCGGGGGTAACATTGCTGCCCGCACTTATCGCGGCACTGGTCGCCTGGCGGGTCGTGCGCCAGCTTGATCGTGACCCCGAGCATCCCAGTTACGGCCAAACCATCTTCTCACGCGGCATGCTGGCTGTCCAATATACGCTGGCCGCCGCTCACAGCGCCCTGCTCGTGGGCACCGGCTGGATCAACCTGTGCGCGTCCACCCCGGTGATCGGCGACTGGGTGCTTGTACCCAGTGTGCTCGTTCTAATGCCGTTCCTGCTCTCGATCGCGCTGGTCTGGCTGGTGCTCTATCCGGCGGATCGCGGCGTTCGGCGGATAGCGGTCGAGCTTTACTTGTTTCGTGGCAAGCCCATGCGACCGGTCTGGCCGCTGCTGCAGTACATGATGTACAACTTCCGCCACCAGGTGCTCTTTGTCCTGATACCGATGCTGATGATCCTGGCGGCCCACGATGTCGTCGTGCTCTACCAAGCGGAGCTGCGCGCGGCTACCGGCCA
>CAZUCH010000434.1:1476-3046 GCA_964619045.1 uncultured Planctomycetales bacterium
CGGCCCACGATGTCGTCGTGCTCTACCAAGCGGAGCTGCGCGCGGCTACCGGCCAGCCATACGCCCCCGACCTGCTGATCGGGCTGGCGGCGATCGGCGTGGCCGTTGTGGCACCGGAGATACTGCGCCACGTATGGATCACACAGCGCTTGCCCGACGGCCCGCTGCGCGATCGATTGGTGACCCTGGCTCGCCAATTGCGACTGCGATATCGCGAAATCCTGGTATGGCACAGCGGCGGCCTGATCGTCAACGCGGCGGTGACGGGTATCATCGCGCCCCTACGCTACGTCATGATCACCGACGGCATGTTGGAGCAGATGGAAGACGCCAAGATCGAGGCCGTGTTCGGGCACGAAGCCGGCCACGTCAAGCGCCATCACATCTTCTTCTTCCTGCTGTTCGCACTGATCAGCGGCTGCGCGGTGACGATCTTCTCGCTACGGACCTACAAGCTGGCGACCAGCGACCCGGGGCTGCATCAACTCGTCGCCACGCTCGGCGGTGTGGCGTTGTTGCTCAAGTGGGGCGTGTTCTTCGGCTGGATATCACGACGCTTCGAGCGGCAGGCCGACGTATTCGGCGTGCGAGCGCTGACGGTGGGTGGCTTGCCATGCGCACAGCCTTGCATGCTCCACACGCATGACTCGCCGGCTCCGGTCGGGGGAGTGCAACCGTTGAGCCCCGCCGCCCCCCTGTGCAGCACAGCGGCGCACGTCTTCGCGCACGCCCTGAACGACGTGGCGTTGCTCAACGGCATTCGCCCCAACGCTCGAAGTTGGCGCCACTCATCGATCTCGTCGCGTGCCCGCTTTCTCCAGGAGTTGGCCGGCGATCCGGTCCGCAGCGCGCGTTTCGATCGCCGGCTTCTGCTAATCAAGATCGTCATCTTCGCCGTCGCCCTAGTCGTGTCAGTCTGGGCCGCTCACGAGCTACATGTGTGGGAGGCATTGTATAAGCTAGTGATCTCCTGGTTCTGACGCGCGGATGTGCGTGGCGCTGGCTTCGCACTGGCCGGAGTCGCTAGGATCGTGGCATGACGACACAGCTCCCCGATACCGCCTGTTGTCTCGGCTGCGACTACTCGTTGCGGGGACTGCCGGGAGTGATCTGTCCAGAGTGTGGGCGGGCCTTTGATCCTGATGACCCAACCACCTATCGCGACAAGGCCGTCGTGTCGAAGTGGCGGCTGTGGGCGACGCCGCCCGGCATCTGGCATACCGCCGGAGTTCTCGCCATGACATGGATTGTGTTGGAGGGACGCAGCCGGCCCATGGGCACGCTGGAGTGGCTACCATTCTACTTGCCCTGCTGCGTTGCGTTGATCGGCGGGCCACTTCTCTTGGCCATCTACGCCGTCCGGGCCATTGCAGCATGCTCGGATCGCCTGCGAGCGGAACATGACCGCGCAGAGCAGGCCCGATCAAGAACGTGGAGTTGGCTGGTGACTCCAGTCTGCCTCAGCCTGGCGATCTCAGCATTCGTCGTCAACTGGCCGCTGCACGCGCGTTTCGCCGCCAGCCAGGCAGCGCTGGAGGCCGAGGTAAAGAGGCTGCTGGCCAACACTCCC
>CAZUCH010000435.1:0-3023 GCA_964619045.1 uncultured Planctomycetales bacterium
CATCGACGCATCAGCGCCGGCCGCGCACTCGAGGCGGGGCTCAAGGCCTATGCGCAAGAGGATTGGGCCGCGGCTTGCAGCCACTTAAAGGAATACTTGAAACGCCGCCCCACGGACGAGACCGAGAACCGGCATATCGAGATCCCCGCGAAGTACGCCCACGCGCTGCTGCAGGTGCGCCCGCTGACGCCCGACAACGTCGGCCGGGCGATCAGTGCCTATCGGTGGGTGTTGCGGCTGGATCCGGCGCGACTCACGACCTACGAGACACTCGCCAATCTGTACATCGATCTGCGGGATTACGAAGAACTGGCGTACGTGGCCCGCAAGCTGCAGGAGACCTCACCGACCGATCCGCGGGCGTCGCTGTGGCTGGCTACCGCGCGCATTGGCCAGAAGAAGCTCGATGAGGCGCACGACGAGTTGCTGCTGGCCATCGAGCTGTTCGAGCCGCGGGACACGAAGAGTGCCGATTATGTCGTCGCCTGCGCGATGTTGAGCGGCATCGCGTCGCAGGAGCAGTCCGGCGCGGCGCAGGCCGAAGCCTTGGCGTGGCTGGACAAGGCCGTGGAATACGACCCGGCTTCGGTAGTGGCACTGGCGCAGCGGGCTCGGTATCACCGGTTGCGGGCGGCGGTGGCCGAGTCCTCGACAGAACACATGGCGGCGGCGCGGGTGGATCTCGAGACGGCGGCCCAATTGCCGTCGCCGGACCCGCAGCAACGACTGATGCTTTGCCGCGAATGGCTGGGACTGGGCGATACGGAACGGGCGTTGCAGGAACTGAGCGCACTGGAGGCCGTGGACGAAGGTGACCTCGAGGACGCCTTCGCCAGCCTCGCCGAGTGGCAGGTCATACGCTTCTTACTGAAGGCGGAGTTGTTGCTCCGAACCCACGCGGCCGAAGACGGTGCCGCCCTGGCGACCGAGGTGTTGGCCGGCCTGGAGCACAAGCAGTATCGCACGCGGGTCCTGCCGCTGGCGGTACGCGTCTATGCGGCGGCCGGTCAGGTCGAGGCGGGACGCCGCTGCCTGGACGAGTATCGTGAAGCGATCGCCATCAGCGCGGCGCGCACGTCGGATGATGAGACGATCGCGGTGCTGGAGGCCTTCCTCGCCGGTGCCGAGCATCAGCCGTATCGCGTGCTTGAACTTCTGGAACCGCTCGCCGCCCGCGACTCGTCCAATCCGACCGTACTGAAGCTGCTGGCGGATGCGTATTGGGATACCCAGCAGCCGCGCCGCGCTACGCGCGTGTTGGCACAGCATTTGGAGCGTTGCGGCGGATGGGACAGTCCAGACGTCGTGCTGCCGCTGGCGCGGGAGCATCTGAAAGCCGGGGAGGCGGCCGAAGCCCGACGATTGGTGGCGGACCTGCGCAGTCAGAGTGTGGACGCAGCGCTTGTGCATCTCGAAGCACGCTTGCTGGAGGCGGCGCAGCAACCGCCGGACGCTCAACAAAGTGCGCTGGATGTGCTCGCGGATGAGCTGGCGGATCTGGCAGAAGCGCATCCCCAGAACACGGACGTGCACGTGTTGCGGGCCACCGTGGCGGCGAGCCGGGGGCAGGTGGACGTCGCCGAGCAGATCCTGGCGAACGCGACCAAGACTGGTGACGAGTCGCTGCCGGCGGAACTGATGCTGGTGCGCTTGCTGGCCCAACAGCAGCGTTTTGATGATGCGCAGCAGGTTTGTGAGGCCGCCTGCGAGCGTCACAAGGCGGTGGCCTTCCCGTGGCTGACACTGGCCGAACTGCATGGTTTGCAGGGCGATCACGATGCGGCGCGTTCCGCTTTGGAGACTGGCTTGAAGGCGGTTGAGGCCGCGGAACCGAGACACGAGATCGGTGTGCGTCTGGCCGTGTTTGACTTGCTGCATGATGCGCGGCCGGCGGGGCTGGATCGGCTGCGGACGCTGGCGGCCGAGTATCCGTCGGACATTCAGTCGCGGGCACTGCTGCTGAGCCAGCCGGAAACGCTGGCCGATGCGACCGCCGCGACCGAGTTGATCGACGAACTGCGGACCATTCAGGGTGAACACGGGCTGTTGTGGCGTGTTTACGACGCGGCGTTGTGTCTCTCGGGCAACGATTGGCAGCGTCGCGATCAGGAGCTGACCGCATCGCTCGACGCTTGTGTGACCGCTGATCCGGGTTGGACCGTGCCGGTCATGCTGTTGGGACGGCTGCATACGCTGGCGGGCCGGACGGAGGTGGCTGAGCAGCTCTATCGTCAAGCCTTGGCGGTGAATTCGTCGGCCGCGGATGTGGCCGAGCGGCTGCTGGCCTTGTTGCAGAACACCGGGCGTTTCGCGGAAGCCCGGCAAGTGCTTGATTCGTTGCGGGGCGGCGGTCACGTCCACTCGGCGCAGCGCGTACGGGTGCTGCTCGGGGCCGGTGAGATCGATCAGGCGATCGACGAGTTGAAGCTCCGCGTGGCCGGCGAGGCGGCGGACGTTGACGCCTACGTCGCGCTGGCACAGTTGACGTATCGCCAGACCGGCGATGCCGAAGCGGCGCTGGCGTACCTGGACCAAGCTCGCACACTCGGCGGCCTGACGACGTCGATTACCATCGTACATGCGGGGATTCTGCGGGCCGAGGGTCAGCCCGAACAAGCGCGCGACCTGCTGGATACGCTTGTCGAGCAGGAGCAGTCGTTCGGGGCGCACTTCGCACGGGCGGCCTTCCTGGCCGAAATCGGTGAAGACGAGCTGGCCGAGCAGGACATGCTCCGGCTGGCCGCGCTGCAGAGCCGGCCCGACGGCCACGCGTTGCTGGGGATGTTCTACGCCGAACACGGACGGATGGACGATGCGCTGGCGGCGTGGGAGCAGGGACTGATAGTCTTCCCAGATGATGCCCAACTACAGCGGCGAATCACGATGGGACTGTTGGCACGCGGTCGCGACGGGGATCGGCAGCGCGGGCTGCGGATGCTGACCGCACTGGTGGCCCAGCGCCCGGACGATCCTGATTTGCTGTGGATTCGCGTGATTCTGGATCTGGAGCAGGGCACGCCGGC
>CAZUCH010000436.1:0-3019 GCA_964619045.1 uncultured Planctomycetales bacterium
ACACAGGCGATTGGTGCAGTCGCGAGCGGTTGGAAACCGGTCCCACACAGGCGATCGGCGCGGTCGCGAGCGGTTGGAAACCGGTCCCACACCAGCGAATCGGCGCTTGATCGTCGATTCTCGATTACAATGGCAGCCGTCTCGGGGGCGGTATGGTCTGGAGGTGACTTGTGATCCGCACCGTTGCACTGCTGACCGTCTTACTGGCAATAGCCACCGCCGCCGCGCAGGATGGGGGCATTCAGTGGATTACCGAACCGCGTGCCGCCGTCGCTCAGGCCCAACGCACCAACCATCCGCTGATGGTGTACGTGCTGCCGTCCACAAAGGACCGCGACAAGCGAATCGAACGTGCCCAGATAGAATCGCTCCGTGATCCGCGCGTGCTGCGTGCTGCCCAGAGCTTCGTCCCGCTGAAGCTCTCGCGCAGCGTGCATCGTGACGAACTCAGCGAATTCGGCCTGTCCGGCAGCTCCAGCATGGAGATGTCCTTCGTCTCGCCGGACGGCGAAGTACTCGACACGCTCAGCGCCGGCGGCGTGTCCAATGCCCGCTCGCTCGCTCAGAAGCTGCGCGGGGCGATGCAACTCTACGGCGGCAAGCTCTACGAGAAGCAAGTCAAGCCGGTCTTCAAAAACGAGTCGGCCAAGACGTCCGAGATCAAGACCGCGCTCGAGTTGATCGCCGACTTCAACATCGTGGCCGCTGAAGAGGAGCTGATCGAGTTGCTCGACCGCCCGCGGCTCTCGAAATCACTGCTGCGACCCGCCTACAACGCCCTGGCGGCATTATCCACGCCGGGATCGGTGACGAAACTGGTCGAGCTATCTCGCGAGGGTCAGAAGCACGCGCAGAAGGCCCTCACCAACTGCACGATTGCGGGAGCCGGGCTGCTGCTGGCCGAATTGGGAGAGGATGTCGCGCCGAAGGACTATCCGATCTACAAGGCAATCGCCGAGATCTGCCAGGTTCCCAAACCCAAGTCGACTGGCTGGTTCGAGAACGCCAAGCCGGAGATGCAAAAGGAGGAGCTGGAGCGGGTCGCCGGGATCGTTCTCGCTGCGATCGCGGCGTCGGAATCCTAAGCAATGGTCCCCGTTGACCTGCGCAGCGACACCGTCACGCGGCCAACCGCCGCGATGCGCGCGGCCATAGCGGCGGCCGAAGTCGGCGACGACGTCTTCGGCGACGACCCCACCGTGAACCTCCTGCAACAGCGGGCCGCCGAGCTATTGGGTAAGTCCGCCGCCCTGTTCGTGCCGTCGGGCACAATGGCCAATCAGATCGCCATCCGCGCCTCAACGCGGCCCGGCGACGAGCTGATCATCGACCGCTTCAGCCACGCCTACCTGTACGAGGGTGGAGCAGCGGCCGCACTGTCCGGCGTCAGCGTCTACCCGCTCGATAAGCCGCGTGGAATATTCTCGGCGGCTGATGTGCTGGCCGCCATCCGCCCCGACGATCCACACTTCGCCCGTTCACGCCTCGTCATCATCGAGAACACGAACAACAACGGCGGCGGGTCAATCTGGCCGCTGGAAAGTGTCGCAGACATTCGCGCGGTGGCCGATCAGCACGGTCTGCGCGTACACCTTGACGGCGCCCGCCTGCTGAACGCCTGCGTCGCCAGCGGCTGCGAGCCGAGCGAGTACGCGCGTTACGCCGACTCGGTTTCGATCTGCTTCTCGAAGGGTCTCGGCGCCCCCATCGGCTCGGTCATTGCCGGCGATGAGGAGTTCATCGCCCACGCCCTGCGTGTCCGCAAGAGGCTCGGCGGGGGCATGCGCCAGGCCGGGCTCCTGGCCGCCGCCGCTCTGTATGCACTCGACCACAATGTCGAGCGACTCGTCGAGGACCATATCAACGCGCGTAAGCTCGCCGAAGCACTGGCTGAACTGCCCGGCATCATCATCGATCCCGACGCCGTACAGACCAACCTCGTGTACTTCGACGTCGACCAGCGGCACCAGACGGCCGACGAGCTGGCAGCGCGACTGCACGAGCGCGGCGTATGGCTACTGGCCCTGGGTCCGCGCACCGCGCGGGCCGTCACCCACCTCGATGTCTCATCCGAGCAGATCGACCATGCGATTGGCGTGCTGCGCGAGGTTTGCCGAGAAGCCTAACAGTCCGCCGCACAGGCTCTGTAGCGGCCGACGAGTTTGAGAACTTATCCAATTGCAGGGTGGGGCGGGCGTCTCGCCCGCCGTCCCCTGGCCAGAATCCAGGATTGTCGGGCGGGACGCCCGACCCACCCTGATTAATTCCCAGTCTCGACCTCCGAGTCGACCGTCCTCGTCAGCGGCTGCCAGGGAGTAGCTTTGGAGCGTTCTCAAGAAATGTCTGTCGCCGTCGCAGTGTGCCACGGCTCTGTGAGCTGTGCGGATTGCGTGAAAAACACTGCTCACAGAGCAGTGGCACACATCCCGATCGATACGTACCCGTCAAAGCGGCGTTGACTGAGTTCTAATCGACGCTGGTCGGCAAGCTGTCCAGCACGTCGCTGAGCACTATGTCGGTGCTCAGTCCTTCGGCTTCACCCTCGAAATTCAACAGCAGCCGATGTCGCATTGCGGGCCGGGCCGCCTTCTTGACGTCGTCGAAGCTCACGTTGTAACGCCCGTCCAGCATGGCGTAAATCTTGGCCGCCAGCGAGATGGCCTGGGCGGCACGCGGACTGGCCCCCCAACGGACGTACTTGTTGACGGACTCGGTGGCGAACTCGCCGCCGGGGTGCGTCGCCAGCACCAGCCGAATCGCGTAGTCCTGGACGTGCGGAGCGACCACTACCCGCTGCACCAGCGCCTGGCCGGCCACGATTTGCTCGGCGGTCAGGACCGACGTGATCTCCGGCGCGTGCCCGGACGTGGTGCGGTCGAGGATCAGCTTCAGCTCTTCGCGGCTCGAATAGCCGACCACCAGCTTGAAGAAGAAGCGGTCGAGTTGGGCTTCGGGCAGGGGATATGTCCCCTCCTGCTCGATGGGGTTCTGCGTCGCCATCACGAAGAACGGCTCTTTG
>CAZUCH010000437.1:0-3016 GCA_964619045.1 uncultured Planctomycetales bacterium
GCAGCCAGAGCGGAAGCAATGCCTTAAGGCGGACCGACCACGGGTAGTCCGCCGCTTTCCAGATACCTTCCAATACGCGCACCGCAGCAGCCGAGTAGGTAGGCCCGCGCCGATGCGTGGACTCTGGCCTGTCCTCATCTGCTGGCCGCCCCAACAGAACAATGGCATACTTGCGGTGGTAATCCGTCAATCTGCAAAACTCCTCCAACAACTTCGAACGCTCCTGACGGCACGCAGCATGATACCGCTTGCGATACTCCCGCAGTGCCTTCGTCAGTCTTTCTCCTGCCATTACACGACCTCCCTTCTGGCGCTCTCGCCGGTAAGATCGTATATGGCTTGACGATAACTTCTTCAGTAAGATTTTAGATGTCTCGATTCGGAGAGTGGCTCGCCTAAGTTCAGACTTCCTGATCTCGGAGGAAAGCGGCTTGGCACTTTTTTGCCCGTGGCATCATGTGAGGGTATAGATCATTCGGGCATTGGTTTCGGGGTGGCGGAATTGGAGTTCGGTCAAGTCTCTTAGGAGTGCGGTGATCGCCTTGTCGTGAGCTGGACAGGCCATGCGGTGGATGCGTACCGTAAGCGTTCCAGCGCGGTCGTCTGGCTCGATGTCGGCGCAGGAGACGAGCAGTTCGCGTACGAGTGCGCGTGCCTCCCCCTCTTTTTTGAGGTGGGGAAGCAACTGCGCAACCAGCGCGGTCTCTGCCCGGTACGCAATCATTTTGACCGTGTCGGTCAGCCGCTTGTTCAGCGGCAGAAGCTGCGTGGGACGTTCCTCTTCGGGCAACGAGGATAGGGGGACTTTGCGTTTCGTTTTCTTGCGTTCGGCGCGGAGTTCGTCGAGTTCGGCCTGGATACTTTGGATGTCCTGGACGCATTCGGCCTTATTCTGGATCTCGTCGCCCTGGGATTCGATCAGCGCGCCAAGTTTCGCCTGAACTTTTTGCAGCTCGCGGCGCGTGCGCGCGGCCGCTTTGTCGAGCGTGCGCCATGCGGGGTTGATGACCTCAACCGTGCCCGGAAGCGGCTCGGCGCCATATTGCACAAGTCCATCTATATCATAATGCTGCATCATGTAGGCGAAATAGTTTTCCTGGCACCATCGCGAGAACATCCGGCCCGCGATGACGGTGGCATCCAGACGCCTTGCCGTACTTATTACGGCCGTCTGATGGCCGGTCCGCGTCAAACGGCGGACCTCCATGACCGGGATGGATTTGTTGTCCGCGCTCAGTTGGGTCTTGCGCCACGCCAGCATCATGCGCGTGCTCGTGCCGCCGGGTACGGGGACCTCGGTCTCGGTGAACTCGCTTTGTGGCCAGGCATCTTTGACGTTCTTGCGGTAGGTGATGCTCCCCACGCGTTTCTCCCACAAGGCGGCGAGCAGGCTGTGCGTCGCGCCCTCGCGGTCGAAGATGGTCACAAAACGGTGCAGGAGCGGATCGGCCCGCAGTTGGGCCTGGGTGGGCTGGCCGGGGACGCTGGCCAGCAGTTGGGGAACGATGTCCGTGCGCAGCACGCTGGCCAGTCCCTCGGTGACGGTCTTGGACACGACGAAAAACGGACGGCCCAGCGCGTCGTTCACCCAGTAATCCGTGGTTCCACGAAGGCAGAGCCGCTCGCGGGAAACGTAGCGGCGTGGCAAGTGCGCGGCCTCTCCGTAGTACACACGCACATGGCCGTCCACATAGAGATACCCCGCCTCATCGGGCTCGTCTTCCATCCACGTCCGGGCGAGTTCCTTCATCCACGCATCCGGATCGCCCGCGCTGGCCAGCGCCGTTATTTTCTCGCGCAGCGTGCGCACCTCCGGCACGCGATCAAGCCCGGCCACCTTGCCCAGCTCGCCCGCGGGGATGTGCCGCAAACCCTCTGGACGGCGTATCCGCGCCAGCGCCATAAAGCCCAGCGTCAGCAAAATGTGCAGGCAACTGTAAAAACCCTTGGGAAGAAAAAGGTGTTTTCCGATTCCGCTAAACAGCCCATTGGCGCACAAGGCGGGCAAGCTCACAAGCAAAGCGCCCAAGACCACATCGTGGCAATGTTCGAAGCGCGCCGTCGCGCTGCCTGCCACCCCCATCGCCGCGGCCACACGCTCATCCGCCCGTGTGCAGGCCGTGCCCATGCCCTGCGCCGCCTGCGCGTCCAAACGGCTGCGCTCGGACTTGGTGCTCGCTTCATTGGCGCTGGCCGTTGCAGTGGACCCTTTGGGCGGCTTTGTAACAGCCCCGCGTGCCACCGCCTTGCGTAACGTGGACTCCTTGATCTTGGCGTCTTGGGCAACATCGGCAAAGGACATACCACTGGCAAACAAGCCCTCGCATTGGGAAACCTTTTCCGGCGTCATGATACGGGCGCCCGCACGCTGGCTTGGACGGAAAAAGGAATCGGGGCCCTGTTCGCGCAACTGTTTGAGCCAATTCATCAGCGTGCGATGCGCAATGCACAACGGCGCCTTCTCCAAATCACAGGCACGCACATGTCCATTTTCCATCAGTGAGGCCAGGATGAAACGGTGGGACGGGGAATCGCCTTCTTGGTGAGAGAAATAGTTGTCGCCCCCCACGAAATACGTGACGCGCCCGTCCTTCTTCAATATGCTCACCGCATCGCCAATGCGGCTTGCGCCGTCAGGGAAACCCCGTAATAATAGCTGCAGTGGCATGGCAGACCCTGTCCTTTGGGTGTTCCTTCGAGGCTTTGCTTATCACCGAGAAGGCTGCCACGCCACCTTGCCGCTAATCAAAAACGTGCCAACCCCATTTCCTCAAAACCATGCCAAATCCCCGCCGAGATCAGGAAGTCTGAATATAAGGAGTCTGACCATGTTGATGAGGAAATATGCTGTTGTAAGCGTGTTGGCTCTTGGGTTGACCGTGTATTTGGCAGGGATGCCGCAGGCCTTTGCCACGCCGCCGCCTACGGTCAATATACGTGGGCAGTTGTTCGACAGCGACGGGTTCGCGCTTACGGGAGACCGCGGGTATGAGGTGCGGTTCTTTGACGCTGCCAC
>CAZUCH010000438.1:0-3016 GCA_964619045.1 uncultured Planctomycetales bacterium
TGGTGACTGATTCATCGGCGGCAGTCTCGGCTTGGGGGACTGGCTCGCGGGTGTTCAACGGGGCGCTGAATGTGCTGCCGGACGGCACACCCCTGACGCCGATCGGGCTCCTGACGCGCCAGACCGGGCGCCGTGTGGGTTTGGTGACGACAACACGCCTGACCAACGCGACGCCGGCCGGGTTCGCGGCCGCCCAGGCGAATCGGGGTGACGAACACCTCGTCGCGCCGCAGTTCCTCGACGTGGTGGACGTTCTACTGGGCGGCGGACGTGACAAGTTCGGCGCCGAGTACCGTGAGGACAAGCGCGACCTGCTCGGCGAGTTCGCGGGGGCCGGATACACGCTGTGGGATCATCGTCGACAAGTGCTTGACGGCCAGCGGCCGCCGAAGGTGCTGGGGCTGTTCGCGGACGCCCATTTGCCCTACACGATCGATCAACGTAACGATGCCGACCTGACGGAGCGTGTCCCGACGTTGGCGGAGATGACGAGCGCGGCGCTGCGGCTGCTGGCGGACGATGAGCGCGGGTTTCTGCTGCAAATCGAAGGTGGTCGCGTGGACCACGCGGCTCACGGCAACGACGCGGGCGGCATCCTGTGGGAGCAGTTGGCGTTCGACGACGCCATCGGCGTGGTGCTCGAGTTCGCGCGGCGGCGCGGCGACACGCTGGTGATCGTGACCGCGGACCACGGCTGCGCGAACCCCGGGCTGAACGGGATGGGGCGCGGCTACAAGGACAGCACACGTTGTTTCGAGCTGCTGGCCAAGGCCAGCGCGTCGTACCCGGGCATCTGGGACCGGCTTCACAAGGGCGCATCCGAGTCTGAGCCGCCGACGGTTGAGACGCTGGCCGGCGTCACTGGTGAGGCATTCGGAATCGAGCTGGCGGCCGATGAGCTGGCGGCCATTCGTGACACGATCGCCGGCACGAATACGCCCGACCTGAGCATACAACAGCGCAAGTTGGTCGCGACGCTCGGGCAGATTCTGGGCAACCATACCGGCATCGGTTGGACCGGCGTGCGGCATACCGAGGATATGGTGCTGCTGTCGGCGCTGGGGCCGGGGGCCGAGCGCTTCGCGGGCCTGCAGCGCAACACGGACGTTTACCTACACATGGCCGAGCTGTTCGGCATAACGCACCGCAACCCGTCGATGTCGGTCGAGCAGGCACGGCCTTACTTCGCGAGCGCGCCGGTGGAAGACTCGCCACACTGGGTGTAGCGGGGGGAGAAAAGGGGATAAGTTCAATATTGGCGGGAGTGACGCCTTTGTCTCCCTGGTATCTATCGCCGCCAATATTGAACTTATCCCCTTTTCTCCTCCTTTTCTACTTGGACAATTGAACGCCGGCGAGTACGTTATCAGCGAGCCAACGGCGGGGAGCTAGCCCAGCCGCGCACACAGGAGTAACCACACGATGCCCATGCAGAACTTCCAGAAGAAAGACGCCCAGATCAAGAGGGCTTTCGAGGAACTCAAGGAGACCAAACCGGCGGAGGTCAAGCGCGACCTCGACCTCTCCTGGAGCAACTGGGGCTTCGGACAGGAACCCCTCGAACGCTCCGCCGCCCGACTGGTCAAGTACGGCATCAAGTACATCGAGCTGCACGGCAATCGCTACGGAGCCGACATCGGCTATCAGACGCGGCCGACGAAGAAGATCCTCGCCGACCACGGCCTGAGCGTCGCCGGCATCTGTGGCATGTTCAGCCCCGACTGCGACTTGTCCAGCCACCGCCCCCACCTCCGGCAGCGTGCCATCGACTACATCAGACGGCAGGTCGAGATGGCCGCTGAACTGGGCGGCTCATACTTTCTCGTGGTCCCCGGCGCGGTCGGACGCCCGGATGCCACCGACGCCTTCGAGTTCGAACGCTCGGTCGAGACTCTACAGAGGGTCGCGGGTGTCTTCGTACAGCACAAGATCAAGGCCGCCATCGAACCGATCCGCGCCGCCGAAGTCAGCTTGTGCCACACCGTCGCCGACGCCCAGGCCTACATCAAGGCCGTCGATCATAAGGGCGTTCGACACATAAACGGCGATGTGTATCACATGTGGACCGGCGAGGCCCACGTGGGGACCGCGATTCAAGCCGCTGGCGACCAATTGGTGAACCTCCACATGGCCGACAGTAATCGCTGTGCGCTGGGCGAAGGAATGATGGACGTCGATACGATCCTGCGCGCCCTCTATCTCATTCGCTACAACCGTCCCGGCCACTTCTGCACCGCGGAGCCGCTCGGTCCCGGCGGTAATCCGTACCCCGCCATGTATGGCCAGCCCAAGCCGCGGCTGCTGGACAAGCTCGTGGAAAAGACCGTACGCACCTTCCGCCAACGGGAGGCTGCGATCAAGCAGTAGCCACCAGACCGGCCAGGCGTGACTACTTTCTGGCCCCAGCGCGTATCGCCAACAACCGCTTCATGACGCCGTGCAGGTTCCCGCGCCACTGGCGCGTGCCGAAGGCGTCGTGCAGCGTGCGATACAGCACGTACAGTTCCTGGTAGACCTTGCGAGCTCTGGCCTCGGGACGAAACGCCCGCGACTTCAGTCCCGTCATGGCCTTCTGCGCCGCCGAGTATGAACTGTGGCCGCCCGCCCGACGACCCGCGACCACCGCGCCGGCGATGGCCGCCCCCAACGCGCAGGTCTGCTCCGAACGTGAGACCTTCATCGGCCGCCCCAGTACATCCGCGTATATCTGCATCACGACCGGGTTCTTCTCCGCGATCCCGCCGCAGTTCACCACTTGGCGGACCTTGACCCCATACTCCTCGAATCGGTTGATAATTGTCAGTGCGCCGAACGCCGTGGCTTCGATGAGCGCCCGATATATCTCGGCCGGCGTGCTGTACAAGGTCTGCCCCAGCAGCAACCCCGTCAGCCGCTGATCCACCAGAACCGTGCGGTTGCCGTTGTTCCAGTCCAGAGCCAGCAACCCCGAGGCCCCCGGTTTCACCCTGCGCGCCGCGGCTGTCAGCGCCACGTGCGCCCGGCCATCCTTGCGCGC
>CAZUCH010000439.1:0-3011 GCA_964619045.1 uncultured Planctomycetales bacterium
CAGGCCGCGGCCCATGATGGCAATAGAACGGCCGCCGGCGTCGACAGCCCCGTGGTGGGCGAAGGCGTCGATCCCGCGCGCCAGCCCGCTTATGACCGTGAAGCCCGCCCCCGCCAGCAGTTCGCCAAAACGCCGAGCCTGCTCGCTGCCGTACATCGTGCAGCCACGACTACCGACGACGGCGACCGCCAAGGCGTCCGTGGGCAGCAGCTCACCCTTGACGTACAGCACGATGGGCGCATCAGGAATTCGCTTCAATCCTGGCGGATAGTCGCTGTCAGTTCGGCAGATAATGCGCGCCCCATGCTCGTCCGCCGCCGCGATTTCGTCACCAACCGCGGCGCCGTCTCGGCCGCGAGCGATGGCGTCGGCCTTTGCCGCGCCGATGCCCTTGACACTCTTGAGCACATCGGCGGAAGCCCCCAGGGCTTGCTCGGGATCGCCGAGTTGGATCAGCATGCGCGAGAACGTCAACGGCCCAACGCCATCGGTCAGCGCCCACCGCAAATGCGTACGACCACTGGCTGTGATAACTTCGCTCATACACACCTCCCAGACGACGTCCTATTCGCAACGCCGATTGTAGCCACCTTCGCGCCGACGTTCGAGCCAAGAACCAACCAGTTTCGATCGGGTGCATGACACTTCAGGCGGAGCTGATCAGATCCCCAAGCGTCAGCGCGGCGTCTCCGCGGGCAGGTCGCGGGATTGGCGTTACGATTTGTGCCGCGGCGTCGGACCGGCTGACACGACATACGCCGTCCGAGTGAGTAGTATGCGGCTTGACGTATCATCCGCTCCGCAGGACCGACACTTTGCGATTTGGAGTAGACCGTGACGAACGAACCTCCCGCAGCGCCCGATGACGCCGAGAACACCCCCGCTAGCGGGATCGACCCCGCGAAACTCCGCAACGCGATGAAGGCGTTTAAGAAGACGCTCAAGCTGGCCCGCCTCGACGATGAATCGCGCCTGGGACATGGTGCCATGACCAGCGGCGGGAAGTCCGGCATCACGGCGATCGCCCCGCCCGCGCGCTACCCAGAGGAGATCTGGATCGAGCTCGTCCGCCAGGGCAGGCTCCGCAAGGCGGAATTCGGGATGTACGAACTGCCCAGCGAACGCTGACCTGGCACTGCCGGAGCAAGAGTGCATGCCTCAACCGCAGCCGATTGATGCGTCAAGACGCATCCTACCCCTCGATGGCAGCGACCTGGAGCCAGGGGGCTTAGAATGCGATTGCCCCGCCCAGGCGTCGGACGAGCCGAGGGCGAGGACGCGGTTGACGGTTCGCGGGGACGCGCCTATTCTCACATAATTACAGTTTGCGAGCGAGCAAGGGAGAATTGCCGTGCCGTATCACTGCGTCGTCTGCGTAAAGCAGGTGCCGGACACCGCTAACGTCACCGCCGACACCATGAAAGAGGACGGTACCGTAAACCGGGCCGCCCTGCCGACGATCTTCAACCCCGAAGACCTGTACGCGCTCGAAAGCGCCCTGGACGTGCGCGATCGCTTCGGCGGGCGCGTTACCGTTGTCACGATGGGCCCGCCCAAAGCCGCCGACGTACTACGCGACTGCCTGTACCGCGGAGCCGATCGCGGCATCCTGATCACCGATCGCCGCGCCGCCGCCAGTGACACATTGGCGACCAGCTACATCCTGGCCCAGGCCATCAAGACCATCGGCGACTACGACCTGGTTTTCTGCGGCCGCCAGGCGATCGACGGCGACACCGCCCAAGTTGGTCCGCAGTGCGCCGAGAAGCTCGGTATCCCCCAAGTTACCTACCTGGAGAGTTTCGAGGATCTGAGCGATCGCACGGCCCGCATCCGCCGCAATGTCGGCAACGGGTGGGAGGTGGTCGAGGTCGACTTGCCAGTGCTGACAACGGTCCTGGAGACCGAGCAGAAAGCCCGTCCCCCGGCCGCCCGGCGGGTCATGCGCTACAAGAACGCCCGCGTCCCCATGGAGCTGGCCGCCGCCGTCAAGCGCGAACTGCCCGACGCTTCTGACCAGCAGCGCGAAGACGAAGCCGAGCGGCGAGCCGAACCGCTACGTGCTCGGGGGCTGCTGCTCGAGCAGTGGAATCTGGATGACATCAACGCCGACCTGAACTGGTGCGGGCTGGCGGGCTCGCCAACCAAGGTGCATCGCGTGCAATCGGTGGTCCTGACCAAGGAAGGCTACACCGAAATCCCAGCGACCGAGGAGGGCATTCGGCAACTCGTTCGCGAACTCGTTGTGGACCACACGTTGGGCTAACCGCCGCGCCCCGGCTTTGGAGAAGATATGATTGAACCTAACCGTCAGGGCGAAGTATGGGTCTTCGCGGAGCAGGAGAACGGCTGCCTGCACGACGTGGCACTCGAATTGTGCGGCAAGGCCCGCGAACTGGCCGACCAGCTCGGCGTGAAGGTCGGGCTGCTGCTGGCCGGGCACCAGGTGCGCGACCTCGCGAGTCCGCTGTTCGCCCACGGGGCCGACAACGTCTACCTGGTCGAGGACCAGCGGCTCGAACACTACCACACGCTGCCCTACGCCCGCGTTACCTGCACGCTGATCGAGAAGCACAAGCCGCAGATCGTGCTGTTTGGGGCTACGCCGCTGGGGCGCGATTTGGCGCCGCGCTGTGCCTCGGCCATGCGGGCGGGGCTGACCGCCGACTGCACCGACCTGGACATCTCGGACGTCGATGACCGGCCGGCCAAGACCACCCACAAGAACCTGCTGCTGCAGATTCGCCCGGCGTTCGGCGGCAACATCATCGCCACGATCATCAATCCGGAGCGCTGGCCGCAGATGGCGACCGTGCGCGAAGGCGTGATGCCGCTGCGCGAGCCTGACAACCAGCGTCAGGGCGCTATCATTGAGGAGAGCGTCGAGTTCGAGCGGCAGGACTTCGCGGTCCGGCTGATCGAGAGTCATCGTGAACCGCGTAAGGTCAACCTGAAAGCCGCCCGTACGATCGTCGCCGGCGGCGGCGGCGTGGGCAGCAAGGCCAACTTCG